>NZ_DATCSD010000304.1:0-18057 GCF_036568665.1 Ohtaekwangia sp.
TTTATAGTCTGCCAGTTTCTGTTCAGTTATACCTTCACCGATCTGCATGAACGCTGTCCGAAATTCCTTCATGGCATCCACTACCATTTTGTTTTCCGAGAAAGTAAGTATCTGGTTGCGGATGATGTCGAAGTAATATTCTATGTTACGTTTCTTGGTGGAGTTGATCGTCTTCAGCTGATCGAACTTCGATTCGTAATTCAACTCTGCCAGTTGTTTGAACAGTGCATTATACTTGCGGCTGATCTCTTCCTGTGTTGCCTGTAGCTCTTCCTGATTCTGGCGAAGTTCTTCTTCCTGCGCACGCATGTTCTCGGCTTGCTCATGCGATTCGTCCAGCAGGCGCTGGGTATTCTCAGCTGTGCGATACGATAGTATAGTATGTGCTATATTTTCTCCGATCTTTTCTACAAAAGCAATTTCATGTTGTTGAAAAGGTTTGAACGATGCAAGCTCCATAATACCCACAACATCTTCATTTACCTTTAGCGGAGCGATCAATATATACTTGGGATTGGCTTCTCCTAAACCGGAAGTGATGCGTACAAAATCGTCCGGGATCTCTTTAAGGTATATCGTTTCTTTTTCGAGGAACGCCTGGCCGATAAGTCCTTCACCTATATCTACTTTCTTGGTGAGATACTTGGTGCGATTAAAGGCATAGCATGCTATCATTTCCAGATGCTGACTGCCTCCCTGGTCATCACTTAAAACAAACAATGCTCCCTGGTTGGCTTTGATCAACAGTACTAAATTTTTGGTAACGTCATGTGCCAGCGCACTGATATTTTTATTCGAGCGAAGTACTTCTACAAAACGCGCCAGCCCGTCCGTTGTCCAGTTTCTTTTCTGATCTTCTTCTTTTACTGACTGCAGATTTTCTTTCAGTCTTAGCAATGAATGTCCGAGCTGATCATCTTCGTGGTTCGGTTCATAGGCAGCATCGAGATTTCCGTTTCGGATCTGTTCAGCGAAAGCTGTTTTCTTCATCAGGTCTTCTTTCAGCGTATTGAGTGAAGAAGCCATATCGGTAAGTTCATCGTTACCGGAGAGTTCTATTTTGTGACGAAAGCTTCCGGCCGCCAGGGCCATGATCGACTCGCGGATAGAAGATATTTTGAAGCGCATACGCCTGGTAAAGGAAGTAGCGAGTATAGCATACACGATGATAAAGACGACAACAATACCGGCAACAAAACCTCGCTCTGATGATGCTTTCTCTGCCTCGCGCACCAGGAGGTAAACAAGCAAACCAAGGAGTAGAAGGATGGGGGTGACGGACAGTAAGAGAAACTTAAGTAGGAACTGTCGCTTTGGAACAATAGCCATTTAGGTCAATGAATTATTCCACAAAATACAAATTTTCTAATGGGAGGCGGGCACGAATATTAATATTTTAAATTTTTTGCCCGCGGGCCAATGCTATGCCGATTCCCTCCAACGTTTGTGCTTGAAGTGGAAATATAGCATCGACCCGATGATGAGGAGGAAGCCGGCCACTGAAAGGATATAGCCCGAGGCAATGAACACCTGCAGCCATCCCATTTTGGAATAACCAAATTCTTTAAAGAACAACATGCATACGCTGGCCAGATATCCGAACGAATCGGCTACATACATGATGAAGCCAACGGTACCGATATACTGAAACGCAGCAATGAGCCGGTCGAAGAAGATGCTGTTGAACGGAACATAGCCCATGTAAAGTCCAAGCCCGATCAGGATCATCCATGTAGTGGGTTCAATGATGTGTTGTTCGAAGAGCAATGTGCCGATGCCGATAAGAACCATGCCCAGCGCAATGATAACGTGATTGATCATCAGCGCAAGCTTGTTGTTTTTTATAATCATGATGCTGCCCATGATGATGAGTACGGCTATGGATACCGGTATCTCGGTAGCGGTAAAGATCTGCGGAGAGTTTCCATATCCCAGCGACTTCCATACTTCTGCAGAGAAGTTATCGCGGAAGTCGCGGTAAATCGTAAGCAACATATAGCACAGTACAAATAGTATAATGCCCGGCAGAAATGTAGTGATGAATTTTTTCCGTTCGCTTACATTCATCGGTTGTCTGCGAGTGCGCAGTTGTTCATCGAGCGATGACGGGGGCGGTACTTTATCCAGTAAATATAAAAATGCAAGCAGCGGTATAGTATATAAACAGCAGGCTATAAAAGGCATCCACATTTCGGATACATGCCAGTCGCGGATAAGATACGCGCCTGTAGAGCGACAAAGTCCGGAAGAGAAAATAAAACTTACAGATAGTGCAGCACCCAGCACCTCCGTCATTCTTCTGCCTTCGAGATAGCCGAATACCATGCCCCAGATCATACCGAGCGGAAGACCATTGGTGAACAGGAAAATGATATTGAACGGAGCCGGTGTTATAGCAAACAGCAACCACGATATACCGGCTATACCTACCAATACTAATATACCGGTAGATCGCGAATGCGCTTTCAATTCGGAGATCACTTTTATACCAATGAACTTCGACATGCCATAGCCGACCACCTGAAAAATTACCAGCCATACTTTATAGCTCACGCCTGCGTAGAATATACCTTCGAACGATGCAGCTGCAAATGTTTTGCGAAAGGCATATACACAGGTATATAAACAGAATGCTGCCAGTGAAGTATAGATGGTGAACCCGATCGCGTTAGTTTGCCGCAGCCATCGGGTAATGGGATGTTCAGCGGATAATGATGCCATGCTCGTGGAAGGGGAAAGGTTGCCAGCGTCCTTCATGTAATACCGTTAAAGTTTTGAAACCGATTTTGGAAAGTAGCTGCGCAGTAGAAGAGAACTGGTTGATAAGATCATCCGGATGGTGAGCATCGCTGCTAAGGGTAACGGGTATTCCTTTCTGTAATATATACTCCAGTATCCACGGGCCGGGATAGGTGGTACTTGATTTTTTCTGATATATACCGCGTGTGTTTACTTCAATGATCGCACCGCTTTCGGCAATCACATCGATTGTTCGCTTTACTTCCTGCTGATACCACGCATCGCCCTCATCAAAGAATTTACCGTCAACATTCTGGATCTTGATCTTGTCCAGGTGTCCTACAACAGTAGGGCAGGCAGTCGCGATCATCTCGCGCGTCAGTTCATAATACCGGCCGATCGTATCGCGTATATTGCTGCTGAAAATCTTTTCGTATCCTTCCAGGAATAAAGTATGTAAGCCATCAATCTCCCACGGAGTGCCATCGGGCAACTTCTCCACGAAGTGAACAGAGCCAATGGTATAATCTAATTTACTTCGGAAATCGTTGGGAGAGATTATACCGGGTATAAAATCGATCTCGAGACTGCTATAGAGTTCAAGCGGTGATTTTTCTTTGAGAGCGGTAAGTTCGTGCAGGTATGTATCCAGTGCTTCCGGTTTCATACACCACTTGCACGGAAAAGGTACCGGTGCGTGTGACGACATGCCGAGGCTGATCATCCTGAATGCTTCAGCCTGACGCACCACATCTGCTATAGCACTCTTGCCATCACAATAATTACTATGCGTATGAAAATTGGCCCACATGTATCCGGTTCAGGTTTCAAAGTTTGTGGATAAATGTTGCAAGAAAAAAGCGAAAGCGCAACCTTAACAAAACGATAAACTTGGCTGGTTGATCAGTAAGCTTTCAACATGAACCTTTGAATGAAGTTTTACCGGAAAGAAACTTCGCTTCATTAACTTCACACTTTCATTTATAATAGAGAACTATGGATCGTTCAGCAGATATTGCTATTGTGGGTGCCGGTATAGTAGGACTGGCGCATGCCTATATGGCGCTTCGTAAAGGATATAAAGTTGTCGTGTTTGAGCGTGAGCAGTTTGCCGTAGGTGCTTCTGTTCGAAACTTCGGGCTCGTGTGGCCGATAGGACAGGAGCCCGGTGTTGGTCTTGATCGTGCATTACGCGCGCGCAGGCATTGGGAAGAAGTTGCCTCGCAGGCGGGCTTCTGGATGAAAGCCAATGGCTCGCTTCATCTTGCCTATCATGATGATGAGTGGAACGTACTGAATGAGTTTATGGAACTCTATAAAGATGCAGGCTATAGCTGTTCGTTACTCGATGCCGCTGCTGTACAGAAACATTCACCCGTAGTAAGGAACGAAAATCTGCGCGGAGGTTTGTGGAGTGAAACAGAGGGGACAGTATATGCGCGTGAGGCGATCCGCAAAATTCCTTTGTGGCTGCAGGAGAAGTACGGACTCATTCTGAAATTCGGTCACGTAGTAACCGAGATCGATGTACCGCTTATTAAAACAGCACGCGAGAGCTGGCGTGTAGATAAGGTATATGTATGCAGTGGTGCAGACTTTGAGACGCTATATCCTGAAATATACGATCAGCATCCTGTTTCAAAATGCAAATTGCACATGATGAAAGCCGTAACGGAAAAGCCGGTAAATATAGGCCCAACGTTATGTGCCGGACTGACACTGCGCCACTATGCAGCCTTCGGTAAATGTGCTTCGCTGAAAGCGCTGGATAAGCGTTACGATGAACAATCGGAAGATTTTAAAAAACATGGTGTGCATGTATTGCTTGCACAAAACGAAGCAGGCGAGCTCATCATTGGCGACTCGCATCACTATAGTCGCACAGTTGAACCGTTTGATCCGGAGTATATCAATACCATCATTCTTAATTACCTGCATGAGTTTGTTGATCTTGGTAAATATAGCATTACCGAGCGTTGGCATGGTATATATCCCAAAGTGCAGGGCAACATCAGTCTTGTACTCGAGCCACAGCCGCATGTTACGATTGTCAATGGATTGGGAGGCGCAGGTATGTCGCTTAGTTTTGGATTGGCAGAAGAGGTGATTGGGAGACTTTAGTAGGATTTGGAAAATTATAAGATTAGAAAAATTATAAGATTGGGAAAATAAAAAATTGGAAGATTGAAAATTGAAAAATTAGAAAATTGGGAGATTCGTTAGGTCGTGGTGTGAAAAAAATAAAAATTATTTTTGGGAGATATATACCGTTTTGGGTGATTAGAGTAATTCTTTGTGTATAGCTGAGTGAAGTATAAATATAGTATATCATTTATATACCGGATTTATCCGGTATATAAATGGTTTGGTAAACTGATATACTTGCAGAAAACCTATCAGTTTATTGTAAACATTATACTATGTACCTGAAACCAAACCTAATTAAAACAGTCTTTGTTGTAACCGTTGTTGCAGCAAGCGCATGCAGTGAACAGGCGATTCCTGTTAGTACTGAGAAAAGTGTACTGTTAAACAGCAGTTCTGCCAGCGAAGCCAACCGTGCCGAAAGTGTAAATCCTTTTAATACTTCTGTGGGAGCGCCTATTGATTTTAGCATGGGCGAACGCTGGATTGATAACTACGGAAAAGAAAATGCTACCAGTCAATCGGCCAGCTATACTATAAAAGCGGATGCCCTTAATAAAATATTGAGCAGTAAAAATTGTGTTGGCGTGAGCTTTATGTATGCGCTCGATCCGCAAAAGAGATTGCATATACTTCCTGTGGGCGTTGACAATAATGGAAAGCAGATAACCTCCAAGCAGGTATATACACAGAATGGCACGATCGCCTGGAAGACAGCACAATGCTGGGTAGCAAATTATACCGGTCCGGTGCAATCACATTTCTTCGGGCAAAATACTTTTCTTCGCTTATGGACCAACGGTAACGCTGATGTGGTTGTCACTTTTGCGCGCGATGATAACAACAACCCGCAGCTACTGCTCACTACTGCAGCAAATAGTACTGGTAAAGTAGCCGCCAGTTCGAATTTTGAAGATGCATCAAGTCCATGTCCACCTGTGTGTCCTAAGTAATGATCGATAGCGTGCATCACTTTTCCAGGGCACTTATCTATATATCATACTTTTCTATAGTTGTGCCACTATATTTTCTTGTCAGAAAGAAACATGTTTTACGATTTCGCCAATACCGCTTGCTGGGTGTGTTGCTATTCGTTAGTGCCATAGCCGATGTTGCAAGCTATATTTTAGCGAAAGATCATTTCGCTACGATACCAATTATCAATGTTTACTTTCTGGTTAGCTTCTCTGTATTGAGTTTCATGTATGCGCGTTTATTGCATGGTGCAAAACAGGCTATCCTTTCATTTATAGGTATTGGCTTCGCCTGTTTTCTTTGGGATACCTTTTGTATTCATACTATAGTTACCATGCAAAGCTATACGGTAACACTGTTTAGTGTGCTGGCCATAGGATACACGCTGGTATACTACGATCATCTGCTGAGTACAATGCCGGCCATGAACATAACGCGTTTTCCGTTTTTCTGGATCAACACAGCCGTTGCCTATTACTTCTGCTTCAACCTGTTCCTCTTTGTTTTCAGTACCTATATTTTTGAAAACCTGAAAGAAGAAGAGGTACTGGCGGTATGGATATTTCATAACCTGAACAATACAATAAAAAATATTCTGTTTGCCGTGGGACTATCACACGTCTCCGAAAGAAATGTATATTCTTAAAACCAAAGAATATTACAACGACCTACCAGCAGGTAGATTAAGGTTAGGTTTACCGATAACTCCAGGCGGGAGCTATCGGTAATTTTTTTTAATGCTATTCAATTTTCCAATCTTTTAATCTCACTACTTCGGCAAAATAAAATAGATCACCAGCATCACCACTTTCCTTCTCGATTTATTCATCGGTATATGGGGTACCGTGGCATCAAAATATATAGAGTCACCTTCTTCCAGCTGGATCACTTCATTGTTGATCTGGTATTCGCAACTACCGCTGATGATATATTTAAACTCATAGCCATCCGTTGTAGTCGGTTTACCTTTGGCGCCAGGTTCCAGTGTGAGCAGCACAGCATCCATACTGCAGTTGGTAATGTTTTGCGATAAGATGAACTGGTAATGGAAACCCGTTCTTCCTTCACGCTCCATCGGCATATACTGATCCTTCTTTACCAGCAGGTAATCTTTACCATTACTCAATACCATATCCTGGAAAAATTCTTTGAGCGATATATCTAAAGATTGAATGATGGTAACAAATACAGGCAGTGAAGGAATAGTGCGCGAGTTCTCCACTTTCGAAAGCAGTCCTTTACTTACGTTAGAGCGGGAAGCAAGCTGCTGTATTGTTAAGTTTTTTTCGAGACGTGTGGCTTTTATTTTTTGTGCTATACGCGATACAACTTCGTTGTCGATCATAGGGGAAATAGTTTACTAATTGTAAACATACAGAATAGTTGTGCGCAGATAAACCGGGTGAGATCGCTGTTAGTACGCATTAAATGAATGTTACGTTCCGAAACGGTTTCAACTCGCTGCATTGTGAGTTTCGTATTTGTCAATCTCGTTTTCGTTAATAGAAGTTTCATTTCCTCTATCAAAGTTTAATTCACAGGTAATGTTAGTCTAAACACTACTTTAATTCTAATGCCAACCTTTGAATCAAGATTAAAGCAATACTATATATAGCGCTTGTGCACAGGTCGCCATATATAGTTTAGCCCGGCTTTAAGCAATGGATGAAACAACCCTAACCCTTTTAATCATGAACAAACCTTTACTAAAGAATTTATTTTCTTTAGGAACAAGAACCAGCCGTGCCGTGCTTACGATAGCAGCATGGCTATTGGTAGTTTGTGCTTATGCACAAACCTCTGTCTCCGGTCGTGTTACGTCCGGTGAAGATGCATCACCGCTGCCAGGTGTAAATATCCTGGTGAAAGGAAGTGCTAACGGAACCATTACCGATGCCGATGGTCGGTATTCCATCGCTGTTCCATCTTCGGATGCAACCCTTGTGTTTTCTTTTGTAGGCTATATCTCGCAGGAAGCTCCCCTTGCAGGAAGAACTTCTGTAGATATAGTGTTGGCTACCGATGCGACTCAACTCTCTGAAGTAGTTGTTACTGCGTTGGGTGTTGAAAAAGACGTTGCCAAGTTAGGTTACTCACAACAGAAAGTTATCGGCAGTGAGTTAGTAAAGGCTCGTGAGCCCAATGCGCTGAACTCACTGGTAGGAAAGGTTGCCGGCCTTACGGTAGGTGCTTCTTCTGAAATGCTGGGTCGCCCGCAGCTGGTGCTTCGTGGTGAAACCAATCTGCTCATCACGATTGATGGTGTGCCGGTGGTGTCTGATACCTGGAACATCAGCCCGGATGATATTGAAAGCTATACGGTATTGAAAGGACCTGCAGCCGCTGCGTTGTATGGATCGCGCGGGCAGAATGGTGCGATCATGATCACAACGAAAAAAGGTACGCACGATAAGCGTGGCTTCGCGATCGACTTCAATTCAAGCACGATGTTCGATAAAGGTTTCCTCACGATACCAAAAGTACAGAACGAGTACGGACCAGGGGAGTATAATACATACCGCTTTGGTGATGATGACTTCGGACAGAAGAATGGTTATAACCAGAACGACTACGATGTGTGGGGACCTCGCTTCAACGGACAGTTGATCTCCCAATATGACAGCCCGTTCGATCCGGTTACTGGCGTGCGTTCAGCCACTCCGTGGGTTGCCCGTGGTAAAGATAACCTGCAGCGTTTCTTGCGCACCGGTATATTATCTACCAACAATATAGCTATAGCCACCAGCACGGATAAGTATGATGTGCGTGCCTCGGTATCACACACCTATCAGCGTGGTATAGTGCCGAACACTGATCTGAACATCGATAACTTCAATCTTTCGGCAGCCTATAATTTTACCAAGAGACTGCGCATTGAATCGAACATCAACTATAACCGTCAGTATACCGATAATATACCAGACGTTAACTATGGTCCGAACAGCTTGATCTATAACATCGATGTATGGGCTGGTGCTGACTGGGATATTAACGATCTGAAAAATTACTGGCAGCCTGGTAAAGAAGGTGTGCAGCAACGCAACTTCGAGTATATCCGCTATAACAACCCGTGGTTTGTTGCCAACGAGTGGTTGCGTGGTCACCACAAGACCGATGTATACGGATATGTAGCATTGAAGTATGATCTTACCGATTGGTTGAAAGCTTCTGTGCGTACACAGATTACCAGCTGGGATCTTACCAGAACAGAGAAGTTTCCATTCTCCGCGTCAGCGTATGGACGTGATCAAAAGCAAGGTGACTACCGGGAGGATAAACGTACTTTGTTTGAGAATAACACCGATGTATTGTTGAGTATAGATAAAGATATCACACCGAAGTTTAACCTGTCTGGTCTTGTCGGTGGTAACCTGCGTACCTATTCCTTCAACTCTTCGTATGTAACGACCGATTACCTGAACGTTCCGGGGGTATATAACTTTGCAAACTCCAAGAACCCGATCAAAGCGTATAACTATACAGCTCCGATGCAGGTGGGTAGCGGATATTACTCTTTCGACCTTTCATACGGCCACTACGTAACATTATCTACAACGGGACGGGTAGACAAATATTCCAACTTACCGAAAGGCTATAACACGGGCTTCTATCCTTCATTCGGTCTGAGCTCGGTAATCAGCGACTACGTGAATTTACCGGAAGCTATATCTTTCCTGAAAGTAAGAACATCGTATGCGAACGTAAAGAATACGAACACACAATCAACGATTGGTCCGGCATGGCAGGCAAGCAACCTGGCTAACCCGCTTGGTTATGGTGATACATATCAATCAGCATACGATGGTCCGATCATCGTAGAGCCGCAATACTATAACACCGGCAGACCGTATAACAACGTGCCTGCAGTATATAGCAATACCATTGTAGGATCGAAGACCTTGAAGGTGAGCTCTAACTCATCGTACGAAGCCGGCTTTGATGCGAAGTTTGTAGAGAACCGTTTCGGTATAGGTGTTACATACTTCAGAGCCATTAAAGGTCCTGGTATAGCAACAAGTCCGTGGAGTGAAGCTTCCGGATACCAGGGTGGTTTGGTGAATGGTGTAAAGACCGAGAAGAAAGGATGGGAGATAGCCCTGAACGCTACACCGATAAAAACGGAAAGTGGTTTTACCTGGAACATCGCTGCTAACTGGTCAACTTATGTAGAGCGCTATAAAGAATTCTATAATGGTCTTACCGAAGTAAATGGTGGCTATATCGGTGCCGACTCTCGCATCACCTATAAAATTGGCGATCGCGTTGATGGTAACTATGGCTATAAATTCTATCGCGATGGTCAGGGCAATATTATACACAAAGCCAATGGCGATCCATACAAGGATAACCTCGTAGCACAGAAGCTGGGTAACTATAATCCGGACTGGGTATGGTCTGTAGTAAATACAGTAAGCTATAAAAACGTTTCCCTCAACTTCCAGTTTGACGGACGTGTGGGTGGTGTAGGTCAGGACTATGTATATATGAAGTTGTTACAAGGTGGTCGTGATATATCTACCGTGCAAGGTGCTTATGGTGCTGCGCGTCTGGCAGAGTTTAACGCTAACCCGAACGACATCAAGTATAACGATAACCTGCAACCGCTGCCTACGTATGTAGGGCAGGGTGTAGCATTGGCTGCTGATTCTCCGAACCCGGTAGTTGATCCTACCACAGGCAAGATCACGAACCTCGATCAGTTGAAACTTGTGCCGAATACTACCGCTTACTCGCTGCAAGACTATATCGGAACTGAAACGAAGTTTGATGAGCGTGTGCTGATCAGCAAAACGTTTACCAAGCTGAGACAGGTAACCCTTACCTATACTATACCAAGCAGCATTATGGAACGCACTGCCTTCCGTGCTGCAAGTATATCTTTCGTAGGAAGAAACCTGTTCTACTTTGCAAAACGTAAAGACATCGATTGGGATTCTTTCATCGGAACCTATACCGCTGCACAGGATCTGAGATCTCCTACACTCAGACGCTATGGTGTAAACATCAACTTAACTTTCTAATGCAGCCACGAATATGAATACGAATATCAGAATACTTTTTACAGCCGCGGTAGTGTTTGTATGTGCAAGCTGCCAGGATTATAATGAACTGTCGAAGAACCAGAACGTACCCACGTCTGCACCTCCTTCACTTATATTGCCGGGTGTTATTGAACACATGAACGACCAGAATGCCTGGACCGGTAAACAAGGATCGATGAGTGCTGCTCAATTCTTTATCAGCACGTACGATTACTACGGTACAAACAACTACGATCAGCAGCCTTTCACAAAGGCGAAGGATAACTTTGAGTATACCGCAGTATTGCAGAACGTAGTATTGATGGAAGCAGAAGCGCGCAAAGGAGCTTCTACCGATCTGAACCCATACTCTGCTTTAGGTAAATTCTTCAAGGCGTTTTACTTCAACCTGATGTCGCAGAAGCTGGGCGATATACCATTGTCGCAAGCGCTGGAAGGAGCAACCAACACCACTCCTGAATACGACAAGCAGAAAGATGTATATATCCAGGTATTGAAATGGCTGGATGAAGCAAACGCTGATCTTGCTTCGATCATTGCTACCGGTAACCCGGATTGTGTGGGTTCTTATTGCAAAGGTATATCGGGCGATGAGTTCCTGGGCAACAGTCTCACATCATGGCAGAAGATCGTGAACTCCTATACGTTGCGTGTGCTGATAAGCCTGAGCAAAAAGGAGAACGATGCGGATCTGAAGATCAAAGAAAAATTTGCTGCCATAGTAGGTGATCCGACTAAATATCCGGTAATGGAAAGTCTCGATGATAACCTGCAGTATAAATACAATGCTTCGTATAACAACTATCCGAAGAACCCTACGAGCCAGGGGCGCGATGCTCAACGTGAAAATATAGGTTCAGCATTTCTGAATGTAACCACTGCGTTGAACGACCCGCGTACATTTATAGCAGCAACACCTGCACCGAACGAAATCCAGTCCGGTAAATCATTTACCGATTACACAGCGTATGTAGGAGCACCTGCAGGTCTTAGCATGAGCGATCTCGGTAACAATGCACAAGGTGGTAAATATTCATTCATCAACGCGCTGCGTTACTATGCAGACTTTGCCGGATCGAAAGCAGAACCCGCTATCATTATCGGTTATCCTGAACTGTGCTTTAATATAGCGGAAGGTCTGAACCGCAATTGGGCTACAGGTGATGCAGAAGCATGGTATATAAAAGGTATAAAAGCTTCGATGGAACACTTCGGTATTGTTGATGGTGCTGATATTACAGTAGGCAATAACCTTTCAACAGTAATCTATGGTACGGTGATGAATATATCAGTAACCGATTACCTCAATCAGACATCCGTTCAATACCAGGGTGGTGCCGATGGACTTGAACAAATCCTGACACAGAAGTATATTGCTTTCTGGCAGAACTCGAACTGGGAAGCGTTCTTCAATCAGCGCAGAACCGGTATACCTGCATTTTCAACCGGTGTTGGAAATGGTAATGGTAACAAGATTGCTGTTCGCTGGCAATATCCTGTAGCAGAGTCAAGCTCGAATGCTAAGCACTATACGGATGCTGTAACGCGACAGTTTGGAGCGAACAACGATGATCTCAACGGAGTGCTCTGGATTTTACAATAAACATGAATAACACAGAGACACCCGGGAGCGATCTTCGGGTGTTTCTTTTTTTAGTACGCTATAATTTACAACCCACAACCCTATGTCTAATCGCAGAGACTTTTTAAAGAAGACCGCGCTGGCCGGTGTAGTTACCAGCATCATTCCCTCGTGGCTGAGTGCCAAAGCTGTGGATGCTCCGCTGAGTAAAAATAAAAAGCGTGCGTTGCGCATAGCGCACATTACCGATGTGCACATGATCGACCAGGCGAATGCTGAGACCTGTTTTGCCCGTGTGCTGCGCGAGATAAACGCGATGAAAGATAAACCGGATATGATTATCAACACCGGTGATTCAGTAATGGATGAAAACCACCAGACATTGCAGACAGTAGAAACACGGTGGGCGGCCTGGAATAAAATTGCCAAGGCAGAAAATGGTCTTACGATCCACAGTGCTATCGGGAACCATGATGTGTGGTATGGTCCCGATGAAACACTGGATGCCACCTATAAAAAAGATAAACGCTATGGCAAGCAGTGGGCTATACAAGAATTGAAACTCCCGAATCGTTACTATGCCTTTGAGAAGAACGGCTGGAAATTTATAGCACTCGATAGTATAAATGGCGAGAATGGCTATCAACTGGATGACGAACAATTTGCCTGGCTGGAGAAAGAGCTTGCTAAAAATCCCAACATGCCCGTGTTGATATATAATCACGTACCGATTCTGTCGATGGGCGCATTGCTATACTATACCAAGCGCAAGCCTCTGAGCGAAGTGAAATTTCCCGCAGGCGATATGCACAACGATCATCAACGTTTAAAGGATTTATTTTTTAACCACAAGCAGGTAAAGATGGCGCTGAGCGGCCACGTGCATTATGTAGATGCCATTGACTATCTCGGAGTAAAATATCTCTGCAACGGAGCGGTGTCCGGTAACTGGTGGGGCAACCCGTTGGCGCTGGATGAATTTGCACCAGTATATACCATCATCGATCTGTACGAAGATGGATCGTCTGACTACAGCCTGGTATACTACGATTCCAAAGTATAGGAAAACAGCAACATGAAATATAGCGTAAAGAATAAAGCTGCACTTGCCGGTGCAGTGGTGGGACTTGTTTGTCTTTTATCAACCGGAAATGTGCAGGCACAGGAGTGGTGGTTCTGGCCGAAATATATACTGGGGCAACGCGCTGCCAATTATCCCGGCAATCGTATTGACGAACCGGAATCTGTAAAACCCGAAGTGGCTTCTGAAACCGTTCCGTTGATCTTTCACGGAGAAGAGCCTACCGACAGGAGAGAAGATTTTACATCTATAGTAAATCTCCCAAAGGGAAATTTCTCAGTAGAGCTGTGGGTGGTAAATCACGTGAATAAACCGGTAGGTGCACTGGCTACTGTAAAGAGTAAATATACCAACGATGCACCTTCATGGCTGGCCGGACTATACGGAAGAAATATAGTATATAGCCTGAGCACAGAAGATAATCCCTTTGCCAATCTTATTCACTACGATATAAAGGCCAGAGGCTGGAAAGATTACTGGTTCCATATAGTAGCTACTTTCGATGGTGAGGCGATGAACCTGTATGTAAATGGCGAACTGGTAAATTCCATGAAGACCGGCAAACGCAAGGTATATATCGATCCGCAGTATCAACTGGAAGTGGCCTCGTATATGAACAACGAACCCTATATGGATCTTGGTAATTTGCTGAAGATGTTGCGCATCAGCGATAAAGCATTAACCAAAGCCGAGATCAATCAACGATTCGATGCATTGAAGAACATGGTGGTGGAAGGAAAACTTTTTCCCAATACATTTCACTTTAATGCCGGGCCATACCTGAATTACTCCACACCAACATCTATCAGTATACTGTGGGAGACCGATCGCCCGGCTGATTTTGTTATCGAATACGGCAAGCAGGTTCCGTTAAATAAAAAAACTACACTCAACACACAAACCATTACACGCGAAGGTGCGGGTAAAGAAAGTAATATATACTCTGTTACGCTGGAGAATCTCGATCCGGAAACACCCTACTTCTACCAGGTGAAAGCAATCGCGCGCGATGGCGCTGCGATGGAATCGGGTATACTTACATTTTCTACAGCGGTAAAAGAAAACAGCTCCTATTCTTTTGCTGTGATTGGCGATACGGAAGCAAGACCACACATCAATGATCGTGTAAGTAAAATGGTGTGGGAAGAGCGTCCTAACTTTTTAGTGATCGTGGGTGATCTTACTGATGGCGGTAAAGAAGATCACAAGTTCGAATGGAACTACGAATACTTCCAGGGTATAACACAACTCGCTTCGCGTATTCCGGTTTTTCCGGTGGCTGGTAATGGTGAAGATGATCTTCATTGGTATACCCAATACCATATGTTGCCCAAGCCGGAAGGATATTACTCGTTTAAATATGGTAATGCAGAATTCTTCATGCTCAACAGCAATCGTCCAGAGGAATTTGCCCCGGGAGGTAAACAGTATATATGGCTGGAGGAACAACTGAAGAAATCAACGGCTGTATGGAAATTTGTAGCGCATCATCACGCACCATATTCTGCAGATGAAGATGACTATGGAAATTCGTGGAAAGAGAAAGGTGATATGGGCGATCTCGCTATTCGCAAAATTGTGCCGCTATATGAAAAGTATAAAGTAGATATGGTGTTCTTCGGACACCTGCATACGTATCAGCGTACATTGCCTATTCGTAATAATATGGTTGATAAACAAAACGGGGTGGTATATGTACAGGGTGGAGGAGGAGGTGGCAACCTCGAAGACTTCGCACCTTCACGTGCGTGGTTCAGTGCGAAAACATATCGCGGTCATCATTACTTTACGATAACGGTAAATGCCGGTGACCTTAATTTCAAAATGTACGATACGGAAGGAAGGCTGAAAGATTACCTCGACATAACAAAAAGGTAAATCGCTTCACGCTGCCGTGATCATTATCTAATGGTAGAATAAAGTTATACTCATCATAGAGTAATATCTGTTGTACACCTTCGTACATGTTTAAAAGGTTACTTCTTCTTTGTCTGGTGGCTGGTGCCGGCTCCTGTGCCCTTGCGCAGGAGCGCCAGACAGAGAATGTGATCATCATTACGCTGGACGGATTTCGCTGGCAGGAATTATTTGCCGGAGCCGATTCTTCTTTGATCTATGAGAAGGATTATGTGCACGATAAAAGTGTACTCGAAAAGTTTTGGGATAGCTCTCCCGTTGCACGCAGGCAAAAGCTGATGCCGTTTTTCTGGAATGTGATTGGTGCCGAAGGACAGCTCTACGGTAATCGCGAACTGGGTAATCGGGTTAACTGTGCAAATCCCTATTGGTTTTCGTATCCTGGCTATAGCGAGATGATGACCGGCTTTGTAGACAACGGTATACGCTCTAATGATAAAAAAGAAAATCCGAATGCCACGGTGCTGGAGTATATACATAAACAAAAAGAATATACCGGTAAAGTAGCAGTGTTCTCTACGTGGAATGTGATTCCCTATATAGTGCGTGCGCAGGCCCATGGTATACCGGCCAATGCCGGAGAAGAGCATGCTATAGGAGATACACTCTCCGACTGCGAGATGTTGTTGAATGCATTACAACCTATACTGAAGAATGGTCATGGTGAACGCTATGATGCCTTTACTTTCTTCTACGCTTTCGAATACCTGAAGCGCGAACGACCACGCGTGATGTTCATCAGCTTTGATGAGACCGATGAGCATGGTCATGGTGGTCGTTACGATGAATATCTGAAGTCAGCACATCATACCGATCGAATGATCAGTCAGCTATGGCAATGGCTTCAATCGCAGGAAGACTATAAGAATAAAACGACATTGCTGATTACCACCGATCATGGTCGCGGACATATATCGCGCAAAGCCTGGAAGAATCATGGTCGCCTTATACCGGGCTCCAGTCAGATGTGGTTTGCTGTGATTGGTCCCGATACACCGGTCTTAGGTGAAATGAAAAACGAAGCGCAGTATTTTCAGAAGCAGGTTGCCAAAACAGCCGCTGCGTTTCTCGGTATACATTACGAAAACACCGAGCCTGTGGGCGAAGTAATAGAGAGCATGTTTATTCCCGAGCTGCTCAGCGATAGTCGTATTATGGACCTGCATCGGTAATATTTACCTTCCGGTATAGAAGTGTTTCAGTGATTCGCTGATTGTGATTATCTTTAGTATCGGGATACACGATAGTAAAGATGAGAAACGTTCGGTTGGTGCTTGGCAGTGGTGGTGCCCGTGGCATGGCGCACATTGGAGTTATTGAAGAATTGATACGGGAGGGCTATACGATTCGCGAGATAGCGGGCTGCTCCATGGGTGCAGTAGTGGGGGGTATATATTGTGCCGGCTACCTGCAGGAGTATAAACACTGGCTGATACGACTTAGCAAACTCGATGTATTTCGCCTGCTCGATTTTACTTTCTCTACCCACGGCTTTGTAAAAGGCGAGCGTGTATTTAAAGCAATAGAAGAATTTATAGGCGATCACCAGATCGAACGCTTCCAGACCGCATTTACTGCGGTGGCAACGGATATGACCAGTCGCAAGGAAATTCACTATCGCACCGGAAGTCTGTTCAAGGCACTGCGTGCTTCCATTGGTATACCGACTGTTTTTACACCGGTTATTGATGGACGATTACAACTGGTAGATGGCGGTGTGCTAAATCCTTTGCCACTCAATGTTATTACCCGCGAACCGGATGACCTGGTTGTAGCCGTAAATCTCAATGCAGCTGTACCGGTATATAACAATCATCAGCCACCGGTAGAGAATAAAGAGAAAGCAGCGTATCTGAAAATGCTCGATGCGTTTCGTACGCAGGTATTAAAAATAGAGAGCCATGTGGAAGAAGAAGCGGAGCGACTGGGATTTCTGGATCTGTTGAATCGCTCATATGATCTTACCCTCGATCGCTTAACCGAGCTCACCATTGATATACACAAACCCGACATTGTGGTAAATATATCGCGCGATGCGTGCGGTGTATTTGAATTTTACAGAGCCAACGAAATTATAGAAGAGGGCAGAAAGGCTTTTCGTGAAGCGTACCACAGGCACTCCGTTGCGTAGCCTCTCTGCCGGTAATTTTTCTTAGACTTTCTTAGAACGGGCTCTTCTCCAACTTGGCACCTTCCGGCAAAGTGAAGAGTTTATCTTCCAGCTTCAGGGCTTTTACTTCGGTGGCTACACTCTCCAATATAAATTGAGGAGTTTCAATAACCATCTTTAACGGTAAAGCCTGGGCGCGCGAAATATACTCGTAAAAGTTACCGTACTTGAAATTTGCAAACTGCTTCGGATCAACCCTGAGCTTCGGACTGAAGTAATATTTCTGCACACCCGATTTGCAGGTGAGTGTTACTTCATCGCAGGGATATCCCAGTATTTCAGCGGCTCCTTTTTTTACTTCGGCTTTGATTACTTCATCTGCATTTACGGCACCATCGATCCAGAAGAGTGACTCCGAACTGGCCATCTTGTTATAAAGCTTGTTGTCTTTCTGCAAGTATATCTG
>NZ_DATCSD010000305.1:0-6123 GCF_036568665.1 Ohtaekwangia sp.
AGTGCCTGCCACCGCCAACGGTGCAAAACAGCTCGTTTCTTTTACACCGCGCACGATTAAAGAACCCGGCTACATGTATGTATACTTAAGCTATGAGGGAGATGGTACAAATTGGGTATATTTCGATGATTTGAAAATAACGCATACCAAAAGCAACGTGGTGCAGTATAATGAATACTATCCTTTAGGTCTGCAAGCCTCAACGAGCTGGACACGGGAGAACAGCAGCAATAACTCCCTGTATAACGAAGGTTCAGAGCTCAATCAAACTACCGGATGGTATGAAACAGCATTCAGAAATTATGATGCTGCCTTGGGGCGCTTAACATCCATTGATCCCATGGCAACCAAGTATGCATCTTTCAGTGGTTATCATTACGCCTATAACAACCCGGTAATGAGTAACGACCCCAGTGGAGCAGACGCGGAAAGTGATGCACAAACACAATTCAACTACATGTTGGAAATGGAGAAACTGCAGCGAGAGTTGGAAGACAAACAACTGGCGGATTTCTTAGCGAATAACCCAGGTTATGACGGACCACGTGATCTAGGTCTGGTTGCCCAATATTATGGCATGCAGGCAGAAGCAGCCCAACAGAAAGAAGCCGCCCTTCTCGCTGCTGCGCAACGTGGAGACATGAATGCTGTGCGAGAGTATGCTGCCATGCATGGAGGTCTGACTGTTTATAAGGGGAATGCAGCACAAGCAATGTTTACTCTATTATCTGCAATGGAGGCAGCAAAAATTGGGCGAAGGGTGCTAGGAGCTCCTACGCCATCAGGGGGAGCACAACCGGGGGCACAGCAAAGAAGTGTGAATGTTATATTAAATTTTAGTAATGAATCCTATTTATTAAGGCCAAATTCAGCTTGGTTATATCGATCTGTTTGTGACATGGATGAAGCAAACACGTATTTACAATCACTAACATCGGCGGGAAAAACGATTGGAAATCTGGTCATAGTTGGGCATGCTAATATCGAACATATTTCTCTAGGTGAGAATGGAGCAGGATATATAGCTTCCGATTTTGATGGAAATATTACGACACCTGGAACTCTAGCTAAATTTAATAAGATGATTGCTAATGTATCAGCCGGCGGCAATCTAGTAATTATTGGATGCAATGCAGATACACGCTTAGGTCCAGCGCTTCAAAGCAATGTTCGGTGCGATATCAATATTTTTATGAATTCTGGTTTATGTAAACTTCAACGCTATCTATCTGACACTGGAATTTCTTTTGGCCATAATTTTGTTTTAAGTGGAGAGTACAGAAATATTACTAAAGATCCGGATGGCCTAAGTCCATACAAATATATATCAGTGAACGCGAATGGAACTGTTACCGCCATAAAATAAACATTATGAAAAACATCTTCATTTTATCTTTGTTATGTTATGCTTTTACTATAGTTTCCTGTTTTGCACAACAGTGCGGCCAGTCATTGGGACAGTTTTTCGATGAGCTAAAAACTATTACCGAAAGGTCCTATAAAGAACCCCCCTACAAACTTAGCTACGAGGAGTATAGCAGTTTTGACTTTATCACCTTTAAGCCTATTGATGACAAGATATCTGATACTTTACAGTATGTTCAAGTTGGATACGATCTTAAAAAGAATGTAAAAGAACTCATATTCCATAGTTTGAATGAGGTCTATTCTTTGTTAATTTATGATTTTACAGATCATAGAATTCTTCTGTTAAAACGTAAAGATGCTTTTGGAGAATGGATGTTCACACCAACAGCAATACGCACGTCAAAAGATGGAAACTATATGATAAATGTTCATTCCCTGTTTGATGGTGATTATAATTACTACAAGCTATTTAAATATTTCCCAATTACGACCTTCGAAAAGATATCTTGCTTGATGGATTTGCGTGAGGATCTTTACCCAAAAAGGTTTGTGAAGTTTTCGAATGGAAAGATCGTCACATATTCCGGACTGGGATATGAATTCGAGAAGTCTTGTAAACTGGAATTTGAGGGTGTTTATTTCTTTATAGATCCAGAGCATCACAATTTTAATTTGACCATAGACAGAAATTCTTGTATGAAAGAAATTATGGAAAGATCTATTGAACTCACGATTAAATCGAACCTCAGAATTTTTACAAGTCCCGATATTTTTAAAGAGACCATCGCTCCTATATGGATTTTCTGTGGAGATCATAGTTATATTTTAAAAAATAAACAAAACTGAGTCATAACAAGTGCAGTGAAGAGGGCAAGTGATTATGAAGGCGATGGAACAAATTGGGTATATTTTGATTTGAAAATAACCACACCAAAAGCAACGTGGTGCAGTATAATGAATACTCTCCGTTAGGCTTGCAGGCCTCAACAAGCTGGACGCGAGAGAACAGCAGCAATAACTTCCTGTACAACGAAGGCTCGGAACTTAATCAAACTACCGGATGGTATGAAACGGCATTCAGAAATTATGATGCTGCCTTGGGGCGCTTAACATCCATTGATCCCATGGCATCTAAGTATGCATCTTTCAGTGGTTATCATTATGCCTACAACAACCCGGTAATGAGTAACGACCCTAGTGGAGCAGACGCGGAAAGTGACGCACAAACACAAGCACAAACACAATTCAACTACATGTTGGAAATGGAGAAACTGCAGCGAGAGTTGGAAGACAAACAATGGGCGGATTTCTTAGCGAGTAACCCAGGTTATGACGGACCACGTGATCTAGGTCTGGTTGCCCAATACTATGGCATGCAGGCAGAAGCAGCCCAACAGAAAGAAGCCGCCCTTCTCGCTGCTGCGCAACGTGGAGACATGAATGCTGTGCGAGAGTATGCTGCCATGCATGGAGGTCTGATTCGTTATGAAGGCGCAGCAGCCAAAACGTTTTTTACTAGGCTATATGCAATGGAAGAAGCAAGAGTTGCTCAGCAAGGAGGTGCTCAGCAAAGAGGGCCATATGGCGGTCTGACTACTGATTTTAATGCATTGAAGCAATATTTAGCTATTGTTGCAGGTGAATCAAGTAATAATATGAATGAAGCTGCTGCGATCGGAAGTGTGATATTAAACAGACTAGTTCGTAAGGGTACAAACCTAAAAGGTAATTTTATTGATAAAATTGGTGGAAAAGGTCAATTCGATGCCATTGATGGTTCAATCTATAATGAGATAATGAGTTTGAGTGAGAGCGATATTCGATATCTTATTAAGAATGCATGGTCTCTTAAAGGAAAGTATTCGCAAAGAATAATTGGTGCAATGGCACCACTTTTGATTAACGTTGATTATTCAAATGGAGCGTATTTTTGGAATGCGACTTCTCAAGGCTTTAAAAGAAAAATGGGACCTAATTTTGATGCCTACTGTAGCGGTATCTATGAAAGCACTGGTATCATTGGGGATACATCATTTTTTAGATACTACGATCAAACGAAAAAATGGCCATGAAAAATATTCTAATATTTATTGTCGCTCTGATATCATTGAATGTTTTTGGGCAAGACATTAAAGAAAAGTACACTCTACATGATTTAGATAATGGTACGTCTTACGCGATATCGATAAAACAAGATATTATAAATGAAAATGCCACGATAATTTTACAGAATGACAGTATTAAAATTTTCAAGGTTTTAGATATTAGAAATGTTAAAATTCATTCTGAAAAATTTCTGGAAATAGAGTTCAGAGTTCGTGGTGGATCAGGAATTAAAGTAAGGAGGTCGATATTGCTTTGTATTTCGCATAACAAAATTCATAAAGCTCTTGACATAATCTCAGAATTCACAGTAACGATTAATCAAGTTTACGATAAAGTTGCAGATAGTCTTAAGCTGTTCGATGAGAAGGAATATTATCATGTTTCATTGTCGATCAATTCTGTTGGAGAAAAAGCTTATCAAGCAGTGCTCTTCGAAGAAATCGATGTTGTTTCAAAGTATAACCCTTCACAAAACATGTCACATAATGATCGATATAAGTTGCAGTTTGATCCGAGTGGGTACTTTTTTTTCAACTCAGAGAAACTGCTTAATAAAAGTTATAAGATATACTCAAATAAGGATGGAAGGATGGTGACAAAATTTCTTAATGAAGAAGTACCATGTACACAACTTTATAGGAACCTATATTTATACATTGACAATGAATGGTATCTGGATAACGGTGATGATGAGTTGACTTGCCTATAAGAACTATTTGAAAGTTTGCATGCTCTACAAAGATGCCAATAATTCTATGATGCAGCCGGTACCAAGCTTACCATGAAACGTGGTGCAGTATAATGAATACTATCCTTTAGGTCTGCAAGCCTCAACGAGCTGGACGCGTGAGAACAGCAGCAATAACTTCCTGTATAACGAAGGCTCGGAGCTCAATCAAACTACCGGTTGGTATGAAACAGCATTCAGAAATTATGATGCTGCGTTAGGGCGCTTAACATCCATTGATCCCATGGCATCTAAGTATGCATCTTTCAGTGGTTATCATTATGCCTACAACAACCCGGTAATGAGCAATGACCCTAGTGGAGCAGACGCGGAAAGTGACGCACAAATACAAGCACAAACACAATTCAACTACATGATGCAGATGGAGAAACTGCAGCGAGAGTTGGAAGACAAACAATGGGCGGATTTCTTAGCGAGTAACCCAGGTTATGACGGACCACGTGATCTAGGTCTGGTTGCCCAATATTATGGTATGCAGGCAGAAGCAGCCCAACAGAAAGAAGCTGCCCTTCTCGCTGCTGCGCGAAGTGGAGATATAAATGCCGTTCGGCAGTATGCTGCCATGCATGGAGGTCTGACTGTTTATAAGGGGAATGCAGCACAAGCAATGTTTACTCTATTATCTGCAATGGAGGCAGCAAAAGTTGGGCGAAGGGTGCCAGGAGCTCCTACACCATCAGGGGGAGTTCAGCAAGTGGGACCAAAAATTACGATTATAGAATTCGGTCCCGACCATACTGATACTGATAATCTAAGTATCAAAATAAAACTTGGGTTTAACGATCCTGACAAACAATTTTCAGAGTATGGGTGGATTCAGACCGTTCGAACTAATTCAAACCAGAATTTTCCTGGCAAACCACTTCGCGACAACGAACCGTTTAACGATACCCCAGGTGATAATACGCCTTACTATCCGATCGCGGAGTATAACACTGGCGGTTTCAATACTATCATGGCTGACTACACTGGTAGAGGTAAAAATTCAACCTACGTTATCTGGCGTGCGGAAGTGACTATTGGTGGAATAAGGGACGGGGTATTTGTGCCACTCGGCACAATGACTTATGGTTACGATATTTTTGACGGAAAACTTGATATTATTTACCCGCGCGTAACACAGCCTACGCCTTGGCATATAGATTCATTTACAAATAAATCAAAATGGTAAGATTAATTTTCATAGCATTTTTGCTGTTAAACACTTTTTGCGAAGCGCAATTTTATAGTAAGATTACAATAGATCATATTAGGATTGATCATGTAGGGCCCGGTGACGCTATGCTTGAACCAATAATCATAACAACCGAAAAATTGGAATTACCATTTCCAGAAAGGCCAATCCAAGTTGACAAACATATTTTTGAATGCCTGGTTGAATATCTAAAACATGCCAAACTGCTTCCCAAACGAGAAATTAATGAATTTGGTGTGTTCAAGGTTACCGAGCGTATTGGCACAAAGACCGAGATTTATTTTACAGGCACGCAAAAGAAATCTGTTGACTTCCTTAAGGGGTTTAAAAAATTGTTGAAAGATGTAAGAGCTCCGGATGAATTAATAAAGAAAACCGAAAGAGTTTTAAAAAGAATAGATTATTTACACTGATTGCCTCGGTAGCAAGCCTGGTTACAACCGGTATGGCGACAGCAGAAGCAAGTGCGGCAACTTCCGGTATAAACACCGCCTATACATCCTTTGGCGGTCCGGCCAACCAGAGCGATGCTGCCCCCAGTGCTTACCTGAACTATATCTTACTAGATAAGAATTATAAACTGCTGGATATGGGCTGGCAGGCAGTGCCCACCACCGCCAACGGAGCAAAACAGCTCGTTTCTTTTACACCGCGCACGATTAAAGAACCCGGCTACATGTATGTATACTTAAGCTATGAGGGAGAT
>NZ_DATCSD010000306.1:0-3567 GCF_036568665.1 Ohtaekwangia sp.
TGGCGACAGCGGACTTGGATTAGTAGTAGCACCTCAAGCCATGGCTATCGCGATTGAAAAAGCAAAGACTGTTGGTACGGGTTGGGTTGCTGTAAAAAACTCCAATCACTTTGGTATAGCAGGCCACCACGCCATGATGGCACTGGAACACGATATGATCGGTATAGCTATGACCAACGCAAGTCCACTGGTAGCACCTACATTTTCCATTGAGCGCCTGCTCGGCACAAACCCTATAGCCGTTGCTATACCGGCCGATAAACAACCTCCTTTTATAGCAGACTTTGCCACTACCACTGCAGCAAACGGTAAACTTGAAATACTACAACGCAAAAATCTGAATGCTCCTATAGGATGGGTACAAACAAAAGATGGTAAACCTTCTACCGATCCGAATGAAACAAAAAGTGGTGGAGCTCTTATACCACTGGGGAGTGACCGTGAACACGGCAGTCATAAAGGGTATTGCCTCGGAGCATGGGTAGATATATTTTCAGCAGTGCTCTCGGGTGCTAATTATGGTCCGTGGGTTCCTCCGTTTGTAGCGTTTCTCAGTCCGCCAAGCGATCCTGTAGGCGAAGGTATAGGCCACTTCTTCGGTGCTATGCGCATTGATGCATTCCGCACAACAGATGAGTTTAAGCAACACATGGACAACTGGATTAACCGTTTCCGTTCAGCTAAACCTGTTGAAGGTCAGGAACGCGTTTTAATTCCGGGCGATCCTGAAAGAGAAACACATGCGCAACGATTGAAGGAGGGTATACCTCTCAATCCAAAAGTGGTGGAAGATTTACAGCAGTTGGGTGCTAAACTTGGTATAGCTTTCTAGAAACCTGCCGTTACACCAACACGCAATACTAACGGGCTGTTATAAGGAGTAACTTCTCCATAATTGGCAGCTCTATAGCTAAAGTTATACATGGCTACAGCATAGAAGCCTGCATGTCTTCCTATAGGTTGAAAGAAACCGCCACCGGCCAGGAAGCTGTTATAGGTTTTGCGTATACTTTCGCTGGTAGTGATCGGGTATTCGTAATTCAGATACTCATACTCTGCCTGCAGAAATATAGGTGCATATATACTATAGCGCACAAACGGACTTATACCATAATCGTTCGTGGAGAACTTGGGTGTAAACTCTTTATACTTGGTATAGCGATATTGTACTTGTATACCGGCCGCTAACTTGGGAGTAACTTTATAGCCTATCAGTGGTGATACAGATATGAAGTCGTAGTAATTGGAGAAGCTCAAACCGAAGCCACCTCCGGTAAATATTCTTTCGCGAAATGTTGGCTTATCGCTCATTTCTTCTTCGCCCCATTGTGCCATTGCCAATGTACATACAGACATGGCGAGTAAGGTTATTAAAGTCTTTTTCATATAGAAAGTCGTAAAGACGTTTAAGTCAAGACAGTTTAAATGAGTATATCCCCTATCGAAAGACTATATTTTTAGCGGAAGATTTACTCTTCCTGAACGATGAAAATATCTTCAGATTCTTTTTTCATCAGATATTTTTCACGGGCAAACTTCTCGATAGATTCCCGGTCACCGAAAAGTTCATCTCTGTCCTTCTCCACTTCCTTGATCTTTTCATCGTAGTACTCTTTTTCGTTTTGCAGTGAACGAAGCTTGGAGCGTAACTGAAACCGTGCAATCAGATTATTAGGATCCAGTAGCAACATCCAAAGAAAAAATACAATAGCCGTTAGTATATAAAAGTTACGAAACGGCTTTGGTAATCTCTGCAGCATATAGAAGTTTAAAAAGTGATACTAAGATAGGAAAAAAAGTTATTCGTTATTCTCCCGTCTCCTATAGCAAAGTAAAGTGTGCGTGTGATACTCTGTTTGAAACGAAGAAAGCCGAAGCGTGTTGCTCCGGCTTTCTTGTATTTAGCTTCCGTGAATTAGAATTTCTTTCCAGGGAAGTACGCTACTTCACCTAATTCTTCTTCGATGCGGATCAGTTGATTATATTTTGCCATCCGGTCTGAACGTGATGCAGAACCAGTTTTGATTTGTCCGGTGTTCAACGCAACAGCCAAATCAGCAATAGTGCTATCTTCTGTTTCACCCGAGCGGTGAGACATTACGCTCTTGTAAGCGTTACGTTTCGCCAGGTTTACAGCAGCGATTGTTTCAGTAAGTGAACCGATCTGGTTTACTTTTACCAGGATAGAGTTTGCTACACCTTTATCGATACCATCTTGCAGACGAGTAACGTTGGTCACAAAAAGATCATCACCTACCAATTGTATTTTCTTACCGATCTTATCAGTCAGGCCTTTCCATCCTGTCCAGTCGTCTTCAGCCATACCATCTTCAATAGAGATGATCGGATATTTAGCAGCCCATGCTGCCCAGTAGTCAACCATCTCAGCAGAGCTTAATTTCTTGCCGTCAGACTTCTTGAATGTATAGGTATTGCTGGCAGCATCATAGAATTCAGAGCTTGCAGCATCCATCGCTATAAATACATCTTCACCAGGTTTGAAGCCTGCTTTTTCGATTGCTCTCAATACGACTTCGATTGCTTCTTCATTCGATTTGATGTTCGGAGCAAAACCACCTTCATCACCTACGTTTGTAGACAAGCCCTGGTCGTGAAGAACTTTCTTCAGTGTATGGAATATTTCAGTACCCATACGCAGTGCTTCAGAGAATGTATCAGCCTTTACAGGCATTACCATAAATTCCTGGAAGTCGATTGAGTTATCTGCGTGGCTACCACCGTTCAGGATGTTCATCATCGGCACAGGCAATGTATTAGCACTCACACCACCGATATAGCGATAGAGTGGTATACCTGCTTCTGCCGCTGCAGCTTTCGCTATAGCAAGTGATGTACCCAGGATAGCGTTTGCTCCGAGGTTTCCTTTGTTAGAAGTACCATCGAGTTCAAGCATGATCTTGTCGAGCAGATTCTGATCGAACACATCAAACCCTACGATTTCAGAGGCGATCTTCGTATTAACATTTTCAACAGCCTTCAACACACCTTTACCAACATATACTTTCTTATCGCCATCGCGAAGCTCAACAGCTTCGTGTGATCCGGTAGAAGCACCAGATGGAACTGCAGCACGACCAAAAGCGCCAGATTCAGTTACAACATCAACTTCAACGGTAGGATTACCGCGGCTATCAAGAATCTGCCGGGCATGAATGCTTTCAATTAAGCTCATAGTAATTAAGATTTATGGATGTAGAATATAAGTCTGTTGAAAAATCAAGATATAGTAGACGGCTCTTTTACTTTTTCTTTGATCATCGCTACAAAGTCATCAAAGAGATAGCGTGAGTCGTGAGGACCAGGAGATGCCTCCGGGTGATACTGAACCGAGAATGCACTTTTATCTTTTCTGCGAATACCCATGATCGTGTTATCGTTCAGATGCACATGCGTTACTTCCACATTCGGGTTCTTCTCTATATCTTTTTCACTCACAGCAAAGCCGTGATTTTGCGAAGTCATTTCTCCTTTACCAGTAATCAGATTCTTAACAGGATGATTTAATCCACGATGTCCGTGGTGCATTTTATACGTTGATACACCCGA
>NZ_DATCSD010000307.1:0-6192 GCF_036568665.1 Ohtaekwangia sp.
CACAGAATCCATACCATCGCCTCCTATCACACGAACAATAATTTTGTTTTTGCCTTCTCCGGAGAATTGAAATACATCATCGCCACCTTGCCCCAGCAAGCGCACTTCTTTGGTTTCGTTACGAAGAAACTCGCGACTATAGATCTTGTCGGATTTATTACCCGCCTTGTTGATCTTGTATACATTTATCGTTACATCGCCATTGGGCTGATGTACTACTTCGAAGTGCTCGCGCTTATCAGAGCCCTGCACGGTTACTTCGCGCGATAGGAATTTATAGTGCTCCAAGGCATACTCCTGCAAATGATCACGTCTTGATTTCAGCTTACGGATAATTGTTTCTCCGTGGAGTTTATAGATTGCTTCCGGAAAATTCTTTATAGCAGCTTCAATGGCTTCATCGGTGAGGGCTTTTTGTAATTCCTTCGCTTGCTCTACCCAGTCCGTTGCAGTAGGTTCTGTTAAGAAGCTCCTGTCAAAGTAACGCGCGTTGAACATGAACCCGGGTGTCCAGCGGACTTCATCGTGAAATCCTTCAAACTTCGGCAGTGCCCAACGGCGGCTCCATACTTTGGCAAGAGCACCATCGCTCACGAAGAATGCCTGATCGCGGTCGCGCGGAATCGGCCTGTAGTATTCTGATTTCTTATCTTTAAATGTAGCCCACCGCCATTGGTCATCGTGTCGGTCCCAATCGCCCACCACTATATCAAACAAACGCGAACGAAGCACAAACTTCTGATCAATAGCGTTGTCGTTATCTTCTGCGAGCTTGGCCAATACTTTATCAGTGCTGATAATTTTTTTGGAACTGCCGAAGTACGGTTTGTTGCTGGCATCGCCTCCGGGCCGCTCTTCAAACAACATCAGTGTATTGGCAAATTCTTTCTGATATATACCGAAGCGCGGATCGTCTGGTATATATACTACGCGCGGATTAGAATGATATATACCTGCAGCTTCGGCCAGGAATGGCACCACTACAGCACCGTACGGATGTGCTGCCGATATCTGGTCTTGCACCAGGTCGGAAGCAAATGTTTTTTGCAGCATGGAAGGAATCGCCTTCTCCGGAAATTTCTCAATAGAGCGAAGAGTATACTCCTGCCCCAATGAATCGGCCAGCCTGAGCGAAAGCGTCTGCATACCTCCACCCTTTTGAACGATCTTTAATCCACCGGCTTCTTTCCCTATATCAAATACCGGTACGTTAATATCCTGTTTCCATTCTTCGCGGTAGTTCTCACCGAGTATTGTTTTACGCAGGCCGCTGGCATCGTAACGGTCGCTGGCATGTACGGTTACCGGCTTGGAAAAATCGGGCAACGCTATATTCGCCAGTGTTAACGGCCGGGCTACAGCTTTTGCATGTACCTGGTATACCGGCTCCTCTTTGCCGATCTCGAAATATTCAATGGACGATGTGCCGTCTGTCATGACATCTATCCGGGCAAAGCCCATAGCTGATGCTGCGAACCTGGAATATCCTTTCTTCTTAACAAAAGTATATTTAGAACCGGAGCCACTGGTAACATAATGTACACTGTCTTTCCAGGCATATTGCAAGGCATGTTCATGGCCGTTGGTATATATAGTACCCGGGTATTTTTCCATCAGTGACGACATCAGCTGGATATACCGTTTATAGATCGGGTGCTGCACGTCCTGTATATCGCCTATATATTTCCGGTATAGCGGGTATAGCGAGCCGATGGCCGGCATCGGTATATACAGGCTCTTGTTCATATCGAGCAACGGGAAGAGGTGATCTTTCCAGGTAAATACACCACCATGCTCGCCATAGGTATAGAGCGGATGGTGTGCCGCGACTATAATGCGCTTGCCCTGGTTACGGACAAATATATCTTCGAGTAATACAATGGCATCTTCCGGGCGCTTTACATCGCATGGGCTATCATCTCCTTCCGGTTTGTCCCAGCGGTGCAGAAACCATTGCGAGTCTATAATTACCAGCACTGCGTTATCACTCAACGGTATCTCCACTGGCCCGGGGCACGCGCCTTCGGGTTGAAAATGTACATTGGGTAAATGCAGGGAGTCGATCCAGGCTTCCTGGCGATTGATCTGCTGCCAACCGTTGGGGCCGCCCTTTTTCCAATCGTGATTGCCCGGTATAAAATATACCTGCGAGTTAAATCCCTGCAGTAAATTCAGTTGTCCCCGCAGAATAGCTTCTGCCTCCGACCGGTTGTGGTCATTTTCATCCGGCATCCCTTTCGGGTAAATATTGTCGCCCAAAAACAAAACCACCGAAGGTATAGCGGGGTCATACTTCTTCTTCAGTAGCTCTTTCAAGCCGTTGGTGGCGAGGTCAGGTTCACCGGCATCACCAATCAGGTAAATACTAAAGTTCTTTTGCTGCGAAAAAAGTGGGCAACTGAGAGTAACGAATACAATAAAATAAGCGAGTCGAAGTTTATGCATAGCACAGCAAATAGAGTATAAAGGGTTCTTTGCAGCCGGTAACTATAAGTGTTACTATAGTATTAAATTATAGGCTGTAAATCCAAAACTCAAACTAAATACAAATTTTCTTAGTTTTAGGTTTATCTTTCATGAAAGTGTATGGCAGAGACTGAATTGGTTCAAAAATCAAGGGCTTATGCAGAAGAGATCCTTACCAACAAGTTACCAAAAACGTGCGTATATCATAACCTGAAGCATACGCAGGAGGTTGCCAGAGCTGCCCAGGAAATAGGATCGGCTTCGAACCTGAATGATGACCAGCTGGAGACGGTGCTGGTAGCAGCGTGGCTGCATGATTTAGGTTATCTGCACGGCCCCAACGATCATGAAAAGGAATCCGCTTCTATAGCAGCCAAGCTGCTGCGCGACTGGCAGGCTTCTGAGAAGAAAACAGAAGATGTACAGCGTACTATTCTGGCTACGGTAATGCCACAATCGCCCAAAGATATTATGGGAGAAGTATTGTGTGATGCAGACCTCTCGCACCTGGCGAAAGCCGATATACGCGAGCGCGGCCTACGATTACGCGAAGAGATTGCCTCTACCAAGAATATACATTTTGCTTCAGAAGATGAATGGCTTCATGCCAACCTGAAGTTCATGAAGACGCATGAGTATTTTACGGACTACGGAAAGCGTATATTGCAGCCCTTGAAGAAACAGAATATAAAGCGACTGAAGAATGAGCTGAAGCCTGAAAGCTCAGCCAACGGTCTGGAAGACATGGAGAAGGAACTGCAGAAGCTGCGCAAGAAGCTCGAAAAAAACTCACGTCCCGATCGCGGAATCGAAACGATGTTCCGCACTACATTGGAGAATCACATCAACCTGAGTGGCATGGCCGACACCAAGGCCAACATTATGATCTCGATCAATACGATTATTCTATCGATCGTGGTCAGTGTGCTGTTCAGAAAGCTGGAAGAGTTTCCACACATGGTAGCCCCTACGTTGATGCTGGTGTTTACCTGTCTTATAGCGATTATTATGGCTATACTCGCTACACGCCCCAACATTGCCAAAGGTAAATTTACACGCGAGGATATTCTCAATAAAAAAACCAACCTGTTGTTCTTCGGTAACTTTCACAACATGCAGCTGAAGGATTATGAGTGGGGCATGCGCGAAATGATGAAGGACTACGATTACCTCTACGGCAGCATGATCAAGGATATATACTTCCTGGGGAAAGTGCTTGCCAAGAAGTATAAATTTATACGCCTCTCCTATACCATTTTCATGTTCGGGTTTGTGGCGTCTATTGTTGTATTCCTGATCCTGACACTGATCTATTATCAGCCTTATTCCATAAGAGAATTACTCACGCCCTGATAACGGCAGTATAAATACTATACATTCCTTCGGATGATTGCCCTGGTTCGGGAAACGCATCCAGTTACTTAGTCGTGCTTCTTCACGAAAGCCGCACTTATCCAATACATGGATCGATGCTATATTATCGGCATCTACAAATGTACCGATGCGGAAGATGTTTCGTTGACGCTGCAATATCTCCATCGTTTTGCGACAGGCTTCTGTAGCATAGCCTTTTCCCCAATAGGTAGGACTAAAGATATACCCGAACTGTATCTTGCCTTGTTCATTTACCAGCCCGAGACTGCCAATAAGTTTATTGTTTTCTTTTAAACGAATGGTATAGGAAAAGTCGGTTCCTTCTTTCCATGCCCAGGTAGCATATTGTATGAACGACCGTGTATCATCAATCGATTGATGTGTGGGCCACGACATGTAGTGGGTTGCTTCAGGCTTGCTGGCGTAGGTATAGAATATTTCTTCAGCATCTTCGTACCTTAGCCGCTGAAGGAGCAGACGCTCGGTAGTGAACTGTTCAGGTAAATTCAGTTGAATCATTGGTCAAATAAAACTAGAATGGCGAAAGGCAGCAACATCGTTCATCAGTATTTCAAAAAAGAAATAGAAGGCGTGAAGATACTGGTAAAGGTAAATCCGATACTGTTTACTGGCGAAGAAATAACGGTGTCTGCCGATGGACATGCCGAACTGCGCGAGATGGAGTTTGATGAAGAGATCTTTGACGACCTGAAAGCCGATGAGTTTGAAGAAGCAAGCCCGCTGGAGTTTAATCTATATCTGAACGGCTTGGTGTAGTGGATTGAAAAATTATAAGATTTAAAGATTATAAGATTGGAGAGCTTCTAATCCTTCAATTTTGTAATCTTCTAATCTTCCAATTTTGTAATCTTTAATCTCTAATCATTCATCATACTGCATAACCATCTTACGAATACGATCTTCAATTTTCTCGGATGTTAGTTTTTCTCGTAGCCGATCTACCATGATGGGGAAAGCAAAGGGAGTTGGTTTATCCGGATGCATGATGATGATCTTCTGATGCGCTATACGATCGAGTGCTCTGCGCAGGCGTGCCTCCTCCAATTGAAAATCCATTACTTCATCAAAGGCTTGCCGTAGCAGCAGGTTGTGTGCATCATAATCGTTAAACACATTGAAGAATAACTGCGAAGTAGATTGCAGGTGCCGGTCCTTTACCGGCTTGCCGGGATAGCCTTTAAACACGAGACCTGATATAGCAGCGATGTCGCGAAATTTTCTGCGCGCCATTTCCGTAGAATTTATACTCGCCTGTATATCTGTCATCAGGTTATCACTCCCCAATACATTCGTCTCCACCGCTTCCTCTATGGGTATAGGTTGATCGGATAATAACTCAAAACCATAGTCATTCATCGCGATAGAAAAAGTTATAGGCTGGATCTGTGCTATACGATGTGCCACCAGTGCGCCCATACCTTCGTGTACAAAACGTCCTTCGAAAGGATACATCAATACATGATAGCCTTCATCACTCTGAAAATATTCGATCAGAAATTCATTCTTCCCAGGTAAATGTGAGCGCTCCCGTTGCAAGTCAAACACCGGCTTCAGAAATTTCATCTCTTCATCCGTTTCTATACCCTGCACTACTTCATCCAGTTTGTTCCGGATCAGCTCACTCATCTGCGATGATAACGGCATACGTCCGCCCTGCCACGAGGGAACTGCACCAGACTTCTTATTCGTCTTGCGCACTTGTGCTTCCATATCTTTGATTCGCACCAGTTCCAGGTTTCGTCCGGCAAACCAGAATACATCACCGGGCGATAGTCGCGATATAAAATATTCTTCAATCGTCCCCAGATATTTACCCGATACAAAACGAACGAACAACGAACTATCGCCCACAATGGTACCTACCGATAATCGATGGCGCATCGCGATGGCACGATTCTCTACCCTATATATACCTTGTTGTATAACTACTTTTCTATACTCATCGTATGCCTGCAGCGAGTCGCCACCGGTAGTAATAAAGTTGAGGATCCATATCCATTCATCGTGTGTCATGCTGGCGAAGCTGAAAGTACCCGTCACTTCTTTATATATCGTATCAGCATCAAACCCTTCGGAGACAGCAAGTGTGATGAGATACTGCATTAGCACATCGAATGAACGTATATAGGGCAAGCGGTCTTCTACAATTTTTTTATCGATCGCTTCGCGTATACCGGCAGCTTCCATCAACTCCAATGAATGTGTAGGCACAAAGTATATACGACTCACCGCTCCGGGCTGGTGACCACTTCTGCCGGCACGTTGTAAAAAACGCGCTACACCTTTTGGTCCGCCAATTTGTATCACCGTTTCTACCGGGCGAAAGTCAAC
>NZ_DATCSD010000308.1:0-2949 GCF_036568665.1 Ohtaekwangia sp.
CTTTTTTGTTTCGGTAGTAAACTGTCCGATCTGCAGCGCGATGAGCTCGAGTATTTTTGCTTCGGTTAGCAGCTTGCCTAAATTTCCTTTCAGCGGATTGTTACCGATAGTTTGTATAGCCACTAACATTTCTTTACTCACGGAGGCATCGCCCTGCATTACGTGTTCTTTCTTTACAAGCTTCTCGCGCAGTGCGGCCATCCACCGGTCGTCATCCCCTAACAGGTTGATATAGTAATCGAGATCAACGGCTACATGTATACCATGTATAGCACGATCTATAATCAGGTCGTACTCGCGCTCGTGTGCATACATGGAGTGATGCTGCAGGCTATTGAGTGAAGCTGCAAAGCCGCTGTCTTTAAATTCCACCTGCACGGCACCTTGCAGCGCCAAACATATACTCATGCAACGCGGCAACAATGCTTCATCGTATTGCACGCGATGTTGCCGCTGCATATCCAGGCGATATTCTTTAAAGGCATAGTGCTGGTTGGCGAAGAACTTTTCCTGCAACGTTCCCCACGATTGGTGCCCGGAGGAGCGATGAGTAAACACACCGCTGTTGTGCGAATGCACGTGCATACATGGCTCGATATCAGAAAAAGAGAGGGTCTGGGTCATCTTTGTTCTTTATAGAATGCCGGGTTTAACGGAACATGAATAACAGGGTTATGGAAACTCCATCTTTATGGAGGATAGCGGCCATCGATAGCGGGAGGCGAAAGCGGCACATCAGGAAGGTATTTATAGTCGTTCGGAAAGTTCCTTTGATGCCGGCTATAAAGTAATCGACATTCATTGGGCTTTTACACAGCTCACCTATTAACAGCCAACATGATAAGAATTAAAAGAAAGCTCAATCGCGCGCTCTGGACGCATGCCTTGGGGTCAGGAGGAGATTACCACCTGAAGATTTACTCGACACCCTTTGGCACGTATTGGATATTGCGCTGGCGATACTGGACTGCCGGGTTTACACAATTCTTCTCTATGGGCAAGCTATATATCCGTATTCGTAACCGCGTTAAACTATAAAATATGCAATACCTATTATACAGACTGTTATACAAGCAGTACTTCATCAATACAGAGGGCATCAAAAAATTCTCTGAGCGATGCACCAATAAATATATCGGCACAGCAGCTGCCCGCAAGACAACGATCCTCACAACCTATATACAGGTTTTGAACAAGGAACGGGAAAAACGGAAACAGGAATTTCTGGAATGCGTGGACCTGGACCGTATGGATGACGGAAGCTTTGCTATACGCAGAAGAAAATCGCGGAGAATGAAGATCGTGGTATATGTAACGCTTTTGTTTGAAATATTTCTGAACTATATATCTACACTCATATTTATACAGGGCGAAGGTTTACTATATATACTTGTACGATGGGGACTATCCATTATACTCGCCCTGGCTGCCATGCTGGTGACTGATGGCATTCTGACTAAACTTCTGCCGGAAGAATCTGTGCGGGTAAAAGGCAATTCATCGCGCCATGAAGATGACGAAAGCTATAACCGGAATGCCAAAACAAAAAGATATATAGGGCTTGTTATTCTGCCTATACTGTTGGTCGCTGTTGAAATAGCCATCATTGGCGTATCAAGGGAAAGAGCCATCGACATTGAAGGAGGCCGATCAGGAAATATACTATTCTATGGTTTTATACTTCTCTCCATGGCTTTACCGGTTATTGCCGGGTATTTCAAGTGGGACTCTGAACAACATGGTAAATTATTTCAGAACACCTTGAACTACTACAGAGCTGAAAAGCTTCTGCATATTCTTAATCTCATTGTTATTGCTAACATGAAAGATGTAAAAGAGATTGTAGATAACAGCATACGAATGTCGTGGGAGAAGTTCAGCCGGTTTAAACTGTATAAGGAAAACTATAATATAAAGAAGAGCATTCCGCGAGAAGAACACAACGAAGACCTGGAGACATATAAAGAAAATGCGCTTGAACATTTTGGCACCGAAGTAAAATATATACTGGAAGCGCTCGAACCTCAGAAGAAAAATGATCCTGAGCCTGTTGTTCTGATTCATTAAGAAAATCAAATCCATCACTGTATGTCTATCAAGTCCCTCACGTTCGCCCGAGTTTTAGCATTTATCTCTATACTGCTTCTTATTCCGCTCCTCGAAAGCTGTACTTCTTTTGTAGAGAAAAAGCGAAGAGTATTAATCGTGTTGCTCGATTATTCGGCCAGCAATACTGATCTGGTATTGGAAAGCTATATAAGTGTGATAACGGAGACTATCTTTCCGAACATGAAACAGTATGATTGCCTCGTTGTGGTACCGATAGATGAAGGCTCAAAGATGCGACCGGTAAAACTGGTATATGAAGACCTGGTTGAAAAACAATTCAGCAGGCGAACCGATGGCTTTGCTCATGCCGGTGATAGTTTGAAAAAACGATTTATGAACTATGTAAAAGAGACAGCCCCACAAATTGCAGCAACGCTGAAAACACAAAAGCAACTTCGCAGAGAATATACGGAGTATACAGATATACTGGGAGCTATACATCAAACAACCAATCTCATTGAATTTAACACCGAAGGCGGAACAGTACGCGATGCTGAAGATTTTGTATTGGGAAAGATTCGCTTAAAAAGTGAGAACATCATCGTATTGCTCAGCGATATGATACAGGATTCGCGTGAATATAACTTCAATAAAAAGCAGGGTATAACTCCCGAGCAAGCCACAACTTGTTTGGATGGACTAAAAAAAACGAACGGCATTCCTGATCTTACGGGGTGCAAAGTATTTGCTATAGGAGCCACCGGCAGAAACTCTGCACAAATCGATAACATCCATTCTTTCTGGACGGAATATTTTAAACACACCAACGCTGAATTGAGCTCTTACGGTTATAATGTTGATGGTAAGCTGCGCAAATACCTGATTGCCACAGATTAAATT
>NZ_DATCSD010000309.1:0-15746 GCF_036568665.1 Ohtaekwangia sp.
AGCCAGTCAGATCTGAAGATCATGAAAGAAGCTGCCGAAGTATTGGATGAACTTGCTGTTCCGTATGAGCTTACGGTGGTATCGGCTCACCGTACACCTTTACGTATGGTAGAGTATGCATCGGATGCACGCAAGCGCGGATTGAAAGTAATTATAGCAGGGGCAGGTGGTGCTGCGCATTTACCCGGTATGGTTGCATCGCTTACATCGCTGCCGGTAATTGGTGTGCCGGTAAAATCCTCTAACTCGATTGATGGCTGGGATTCCGTTCTCTCTATTTTGCAGATGCCAGCGGGTGTGCCGGTTGCAACTGTTGCGCTGGATGGCGCCCGAAATGCCGGTATTCTTGCGGCACAAATTATCGGAGCATCTGATAAAGACCTGGGAGAAAGGTTGGACGCATTCAAGAAATCGCTGCAGACAAAAGTGGAAGCAGCCGCAAAAAATATAGAGGTAAATGGATGGAAAAGCGCTTTATAGTTTAGCTTGTTCCGATTTGATTTATTTTTCTGTAACTTCAGATTGCAGAGATATACCCGGAGATGAAACCCCGCGAAAAAGGTTGGCTTAAAGAGTACCTGGAATTCCGAAAAGAATTACTGAGAGATCTTACTACGGATACCAGGCGCAAGGCATCTCACCCGGAGCACTCCCTATACCGTGTTATCCAACCCACTGGATTAATGTATGGCCAGTTGGTTGGCGATATAAATATACCCGGCAGTGAACAGTGGAATGAGAAAGACCGGATCAAGATACTGCTTGCAGAAAGTCTCATCAGTAGCTCACTTCTCTTCCAGGAGAAGCCGGTAAGAACTCCGGAGGAACTTTCGAATGTATTCCTGAAAACGCTGGAGAGCATCGGTAATTTTTACAACAATATATTTCCGGAACTTTCTATACCTACCAAAACCTTATTCGGCCGGAAGAAGACCGTTATGGAATTGGCAGAACGTATACTCGATAAACGCATTGAGCATACAAATGCTTTTGAAGGTAACTTCTGGGCATCGTTCTTTCATAATACTTTACTCTTTCTGGATGTATTTATCTTCGGCCAATGGATACATACGAATGCGGATAAAGTAGTGGCCGATTTCTTTCGTTATGAAAGACAAGAACTCCGGTTCTCGGTGGTAAAAGTTATAGCTTCAGCGGCTCATGCCAATAAAGAGATAGCGTTCGAAGAGAAACGACTTCTTGAATACTTTTTACAGAGCACAGATCTTTCGCACGAACGCAAGAAGCAGGCGATGCAAATCTTTGAAGATGGCATTGCCGTGGAAGACATCAACCTGCCATCTGAAAATTCGTGGATACTCAAGAAATTCTTTCTTGAACTAGCTATCCTCACATTATGGGCCGATAAAAAAGTAGAGCAATCTGAACTGGATTATCTGAAGAGCTTTTGTCATTACCTCAACTTCTCTGACGAAGATCTGGAAAACAGCATGATTGCTATCGAAGGATTTGTACTGGAGCATTGGTCGCAGCTTGAATATCTTCAGAACAAGCAGGATTTTCATGAAGTGAGTGAACAATTCATCAAACGTGTAGCGAAGGTTGCAGAGCGTAATAAGAGTCGCCTGGTAAAGGAAATTCACGAGCGCGAAGATGTATTGAACCTCTTGCGTAAGGCTCGTTCTAATGAGCTTACATTGGCAGAGAAGGAGCACATGCGGCTGGAGTTAATTCAGATGATGAAGACTCTGCCGACTTTTGTTATCATAGCATTGCCTCAAAAATTTCTCACACTACCGATTCTGCTAAAAATTCTTCCTAGGAATTTATTTGCAGAAGGTGTGAATACGGATGCTTCGTAAATATTACTTGGATTCTTCTTCGGCTTCCGCCTCTGCCTTGCGTGGAACGATAACCGAGAAAATGATGGAGAGCGTAAGCGTTGCAATGATCACGGCAAACGACAGGTATACATTCACATCAATATCAAAGATCTCCAATAGCATTTTAGCACCAATGAAGAACAGAATGATGGAAAGTCCTTTTTGCAACAGGTAGAATTTGTCGATGATACCCGCCAGCAGGAAGAACATAGCCCGGAGTCCCATCACCGCGAAGATGTTGGAAGTATAGATCAAAAATTCATTTTGCGTAATAGCAAAGGCTGCCGGGATAGAATCCACAGCAAAGATCAGATCGGTTGTTTCAATCAAAACAATAACCAGGAAAAGCGGAGTAAATACAATTCTGCCAGCTTCTTTCACAATGAACATACCACCGTGCTCATCTTTTGATATCGGAAGGTATCTGCGGCAGAATTTCATGATCGGATTTTTGTCCGGCTCAATTTTCTCATCGCCATCTTCAAAGTAAATGCGGATGCCCGAGTATATCAGGAATACCCCGAACATATACAGTATCCAATGGAATTGATGGATGAGGTATGCGCCAACAAAAATGAAGATCGCGCGGAAAACAATCGCGCCAAGAATCCCCCAGAAAAGCGTTTTGTGATAGTATTCTTCCTTTACCCGGAAATATTTCAGGATAAGCAGTATTACAAAGATATTATCAACGGAGAGTGCATACTCGGTTAAGTATGCCGAGAAGTATTCAACAGCACCTTCTGCGCCGCTGTTATCGTACTTGTAAATGAAAAAACCGAAAAGAGTTGATATAATAACCCAGAATATAGACTGGTAGAGTGCCGACTTGGTGGAGATCTTACGGGCTTGCTTATGGAATAAGCCAAGATCAAGAACCAGGAAGAGGATAATTATGATAGCAAAAACGCCAAAAAGAATGGTCTCCCGTTCGCTTTGGTTTCTGAAAAGGGAGAAGAGGAGTATGTTCATCAATGATGACAAGGGGAGTTCTTCCGGTTAATGATTAAAAGCCTGTAAACATTAAAAAATCACATTCTTGGCAATATGTGAATGCCAAAACTACAAATATATTTCAATCTCGAAAACTCCGGATTCGATTTCTATACCACCAATTGACAAAAAGTATAGTAAAGAACAAAGTGTTGAAACATTACCGGGAGCAGCGCTCGCAGATACCTTGTATCAAAAGGTTCACTTCGTTGGCGCGATAACCTTTGGGAAGCTTAACAGCAGGCACTTCTACTTCCAGGCAATTGGTTTGGCCGCAATTGGTACACTTGAAATGGACATGATCATGATGATGGCCGGTTTTGCTGCAGGTATCATTGCAAAGCGCGTATTTCAGGCTTCCTTCATCATCCAGAACTTTATGGATAAGACCCTTATCAAGAAAGGTTTTAAGTGTACGGTAAACTGTTACCCGATCCAGTTCATTGTTGATCTCTTTCTCAATGTCACCATGCGACAGTGCATAGTCTTTATTGAGAAAAAGATGCAGTATTTCCAGTCGGCTTGGCGTGGAGCGTAAGCGGAATGTTTTAAGCAAACGATCGGAGGGAGCGTTCATGGCTTATTGCAGTTGTAGCTTCAGCAAGTTACTATAAATACCATTATCGAGCTGTGTTAGTTCGGCGTGCGATCCTGTTTCAGCCAGCGTACCTTCCTTGATAACAAAAATGCGATCTACTTTCTTGATAGTGCTCAGGCGATGCGCGATAATGATTGTTGTGCGACCTTCCATGAGTTTCTCCAGCGCTTCCTGCACCAGCACTTCCGAGTGTGCGTCTAGCGAGCTCGTTGCTTCATCCAGAATAAGAATAGCCGGGTCTTTCAGAATAGCGCGAGCAATGGCAATGCGTTGGCGTTGTCCGCCCGATAATTTCACACCTCGTTCCCCAACGATGGTTTCAAATTTTTCGGGGAAGCTTTCTATAAACTCATAGGCATTGGCTTTACGCGCCGCAGCATGTATCTCTTCGAGGCTTGCACCGGGTTTACCATAGGCAATGTTTTCCAGAATGGTGCCGCCAAATAGAATTACCTCCTGTGGTACTATACCTATATTTTGCCGGTAAGCCGTGAGATTAAAATCATGAATGTTCTTTCCATCGACACGGATTTCTCCCTGACTAATGGAATAGAAACGCATGAGTAAATTAATGATGGTTGATTTGCCCGAACCACTTTGCCCTACCAGGGCTACTTTTTCTCCCGGAGCTATATGAAAGTTCAATCCTTTCAATACGGTGAAATCTACACGGGTCGGATATGAGAAGGATACATTTTCAAATGAAATATCTCCGTGTAATTTGATGAGAGAAGCATCTTCATTAACCTTTTCATCCTTTTCCCCCAGTATATCCAGTACGCGTTCGGATGCACCGATAGACCGTTGTAATTGTGTATAGATGTCACCCAATCCGGCAATGGAAAATCCTATAAAAGAAGTATATAGAATGAATGAGAATAGCTCACCCGTTGTAATCTCTTGCGACTGCACCAGGTTCGCACCCTTCCATCCTACCGCTACTATGCCACCAAAGAGTACAAAAACGATAAAAGAAATAAATAACCCTCTATAACGCGCACCATGAAGTGCTGTTTTTACTACATCATTTATAGCGGTGCTATACCGGTTGATCTCGAATGACTCGTTGGTAAATGCTTTTACTACAGATACAGATTGAAAAGATTCTTCTACTATAATGTTGGCCGATGCCAGTGTATCCTGTGTCTTTCTGGAGAGTTTGCGAATAAACTTGCCAAATATAAGTGCAGACAATACAAGTACAGGAAATGTAAGCAGCATGAACGCGGTTAATGTAGGAGCCAGGTAAAAGATAATAGCAGTTCCGGTAATGAGGGTAATGATCTGGCGCAGTAACTCTGCCAGTGTAAAACTGAATGTACCTTGAAGTGTTTCTATGTCGGCTATCATACGACTCATCAACTCACCTACTCTGCGATTATCGAAGAATGATAATGGCATCCAGATAATTTTTTGATAGATTGATTTCCGCACATCGGCCATGCCTCGCTCCGTCACGATCGAAAAGGTATATACCCGGATGAAAGAGAAAATACCTTGCACGAAGAGTATACCGAGCAATGCGAGTGCTGCCTGGTTAATGGTGCTGAAATATTTTGGTTTACCCGAAGCGATATCCAGCAACTCACCTGATAAACGCGGAAACGCCATCAGTGTAACGCTCGACAAGACCAACGCTACAAGACCGAGTATAAATATACTTCTATAAGGCAACATGAATTTGAAAATGCCTGTTAGTTGCCTCAGGTTGGTTTTATTAATGCGTCTCTTCTCTTCTTCTCTTAGCGGTTCTCCGCTGCTACGCTTGGCCATACTTCTATATTAGAGTCTAGACTTTATATTATGATTTATTGGAGGGATATATTTCCCTTTACGGAGTACACGACCGAATCGCCCAGGAACATTTTTTGTCCTCCATTTACAGAGTAGGATGACAGTACTGTTTTATTGTTAACATCCTGAAATTCCATCACCAAAAATCGCTCACTGCTATAGAGTGAGTTTATTTCATTGAATTGGGCCTCTATCCGTTTTATACTTTTCAGCGTGTTATGATAGTAGATCTTCATCGACCGTACAGGAGGCAGGTGCTTTTTATCGGCAACAGAAGCAGTGATCAGTTTTATGGTGAGATTGCTCTTGGTGTCTGGTACTCCATTTTCAACGGTATAGATTCCCTGGTTGATAGGTTTATTCAATGTTTTGAGTTCGCGAAAAATTTCCAACTCGTTTACCCATATTGTACTATCAGCCGCTTTAATAGTTTGTGTTTCTTCCTTATCACCCAGCTTCGCGATTTTAACAGCAGAAGCTTTGGCAGCAGTGAGGAATTGGATTTGTGCCGTCACAACACTGTCAATTGGGTAATACCCCTGATAATGTACACCTCTTTGCTCGCAACCACTAACGATGCCAAGCAACGCCAGGGCTACTGCAAAGAGGTTAAACTGAATAGAAGTCTTCTTCAACTTATTTTTCCAATAATATATTTCCGGTCATTTGTGATGGAACCGGTATGCCCATTAAGGTAAGAATTGTCGGAGCGAGGTCTCCTAATTTTCCGTTCTTCAATTTTCCAGTATAGTTATTGTCAACCAGAATGCATGGCACCAGGTTGGTGGTGTGCGCAGTGTTTGGTGTTCCGTCTTCGTTGATCATTACATCAGCATTACCATGGTCAGCAATCACAATGATGCTATAATCATTTTTCAATGCTGCTTCAACAACTTGTTGTGCGCACGAGTCTACTGTTTCACAAGCTTTCACAGCTGCTTCAAACACACCGGTGTGACCAACCATGTCGGGGTTGGCAAAATTCAAACAGATGAAATCAGGTTCCTTTTTATTCAGCTCAGGAATGATCTTGTCTTTTATGTCGTTGGCGCTCATCTCGGGAGCAAGATCATAAGTGGCAACTTTAGGAGAAGGACAGAGTATTCTTGATTCACCCGGGAATGCCTCTTCGCGCCCGCCAGAAAAGAAGAATGTAACGTGAGGATATTTTTCTGTCTCGGCAATACGGATCTGTTTTTTGCCAGCTGTTGATACAACCTCACCTAACGTTTTTTCAAGATTATCTTTATCAAAAATTACTTTAACATCTTTGAATGAGTCATCGTAATTGGTAAGCGTTACATAATATAGTGGCAGCGCTTTCATTCCTTGCTCAGGAAAATCCTGCTGAGTCAACGCCTGGGTTATCTGTCGGCCACGGTCTGTGCGGAAGTTGAAGCAAAGCACCACATCGCCTTCCTGTATAGTTCCTACAGGATTTTGCTGTGCATCTACCATTACTATAGGTTTGATGAACTCATCCGTTACATTAGCATCATAAGATTGCTGTATGGATTTAAGTGCATCGGTCGATTTTTCGCCAACACCCTTTACCATCAGATCGTACGCCAGCTTTACGCGCTCCCAACGTTTGTCGCGATCCATAGCATAGTAGCGACCTACTATACTTGCGAGTTTGCCTGTGGTTTTGCTTAGGTGATCAATCACATCTTTGATGTATGCAAGTCCGCCTTTTGGATCGGTATCGCGACCATCAGTAAAAGCGTGTATGAATAAATTTGGGATGTTATTATTCTTGGCAATCGTAATCAATCCTTTCAGATGTTCGATGTGTGAGTGTACACCTCCATCAGAAACCAAACCTATATAGTGTACATTTTTATTATTCTTTTTCGCATAGGCGAAAGCGTCCAGAAGAACCGGATTCTGATCAAGCTCTTTTTCCTCAATCGCTTTATTTACCCGAACAAGATCCTGATATACTACACGGCCTGCACCAATATTCATGTGTCCCACCTCAGAGTTACCCATTTGTCCGGCAGGTAAACCCACAGCTAATCCGGAAGCTTCCAACTTACTGTTGGCATACTTTCCGTATAAAGAATTAATAAAGGGAGTTTTGGCTTTGTCAATCGCTGATACGGCTTTGTTTGTGGCAATGCCCCAGCCGTCTAGGATCATCAGCAATACTTTTTTATTCATGGAGATTTGATTTTTAGTTTCCGGACTTTAGTAAATGCGCGCAAATATAAGGATGATTTACAGGATGGTGGATTGGAAAATTGAAGGCTTTTCAGACTTACGTTTAGGGTAAACGATTGAAAACCACTTCCACTGTTCATAATTTCATTATCTTGCAAAGCGTGGCACAATTTTGGCCGCACAATAAAGTTGCCATGAAGGTGAACAAATATATTTCGTTAGTAGTTTTTGTGCTTCTTAGTTTTCATTCTGTGCCCTTGCTGGCGCAGAATAATGATGTAATCAGCCAGGTGAAAGAAACCATTAAAGCTGGTAGCGCAAAAGAGCTATCAAAATACCTCAATCAGACAGTCGATGTTACCATCGATGATAAAGTAGAATCTTATAGTAAAGCTCAGGCCGAGTTTATTTTCCGCGATTTTTTTAAACAACATCCGGCCAGCGAGTTCAATATCATTCACCAGGGATCGTCCAAAGGAGGCCAGCCATTTGCCATAGGCCAGTATAAAAGTGGAAACGAAACCCATCGGGTGTTCATGAAGATCAAGACGGTGGGCAACCAACAGCTTGTTCATGAAATTTCTTTTGTGAAGGAGTAAATCCATCTCATCCTCTATTTTTGCACGGTGAAACCGTATTACATCACAGAAGATTTTCTGCATTCATTTATTGCGGCTGCATTGAGAGAAGACGTGGGCGATGGCGATCATTCTTCGCTTGCCAGTATAACAGCCCGTGCCACAAGTCAGGCACGCCTGCTAATAAAAGAAGATGGCATTCTGGCCGGTGTTGAATTAGCGTTGGCTGTTTTTAATCAGGTAGATTCGTCCCTGCGCGTAGAGGTATTTATCCGCGATGGTCAGGCCGTAAAGAAGGGCGATATAGCATTTATAGTTTCAGGTTCTTCGCGGTCTATTTTACAAGCCGAACGACTTGTGCTTAACTGTATGCAGCGGATGAGTGCTATAGCCACCAAAACACGTTACCTCTCTGATTTGATCAGCGGAACAAAGGCCTGTTTGCTGGATACGCGAAAAACAACACCCAATTTCAGATTGCCTGAAAAATGGGCAGTTATAATAGGCGGTGGTAAAAACCATCGCATCGGTTTATACGATATGATTATGCTGAAAGACAATCATATTGATATGGCGGGCGGTCTTGAGCAGGCAATCATTCGAACAAAAGATTATCTTCGCGCCACCAACAGGAACCTGCGGATAGAAATTGAAACACGAAACCTGGATGAAGTCAGGGAAGTGATTCGTATTGGTGGTGTAGATGTGATCATGCTCGACAATATGAGTCTGGCGGATATGACCATGGCCGTGAAGCTGATTGATGGTAAATACCAGACAGAAGCGAGTGGAGGTATAACAGAAGAGAATATTCGCAGTGTGGCAGAATGTGGCGTTGATTTTATTTCTGTTGGAGCATTAACACACTCTATCAAGAGTCTTGACCTGAGCCTGAAAGCAGCAGGTGTTTAAAAGATAATTATACAAGCGAATGATAGTATATCTATACTTCAATCGCTGAAACATGTGAATTAGAATTATGATCGTTAAAACTAAAAACTACAAACTCGAAAAGAAGGTCTACATCAGTGTGGCGCTTAAGAACGTGTTGAAAAAGCAGGGATGGATTGCCGGTCTTGCTGCCTTTGTAATTTGCCTGGGTTATGCTATACCCGGCTTGCAAAGCATCTGGTGGTTTATTGGTGCTGTGCTAGGTCTGGGACTATATTTACTTTTCTGGTGGGTGCAATTTTATGGTGTTACACAACTGGAGCAAGGTAAAGCACTGTTTGAAAAATATTCATACGAGATCAGCAGCCAGCAGATATTGATGAAGATCAACCCGCGTGAAGGAATGCCTATTAAGTGGGACCAGATACAAGCTGCAGAAATTGGTAAAGATTTCTTTGTGCTATATGTAAACAAGGCACAGATTCTATACTGGCCTTATCGCATATTCAATACCGATAATGAGCGTAAGTTTGTCGCCAGCATTTTAAAAGCAAAGGGATTTGTAAAATAGGCTATAGCCTGTTGCTGCATACTATATAGATACCGTTTCATACGGTTAGGCCCGGTCTGAATGTTTTTTTCAGACCGGATTTTTTTAATAAAGGGTTGTGATTTCAAAAAGGAATAGATTGTGCGATCCGAAAAAAAAATATCTCCTCAGGAAGCCAAGCTAAAGATATACCGCTACTGCGCGTATCAGGAGCGCTCGCACAAAGAAGTTCGTAACAAGCTATATGAATACGGCCTGTATAAGAACGAAGTTGAAAATATACTCTCTGCATTGATCACCGAAGGTTTTTTAAATGAAGAGCGATTTGCGAAAGCCTTTGCAGGAGGCAAATTCCGGATGCAACATTGGGGAAGAGTAAAGATTGTAAATGAACTGGAAGCAAGAGGACTCACCAAGAATTGTATCCGTATTGGCTTGAGAGAGATCGATGAAGGTGACTATATAAAAACGTTACAGGATATTCTCGAGCGCAAATCAAATCAGTTGGAAGAAGAGAACCCATTCGTGAAGCGCGATAAACTTGCGCGCTATGCCATACAAAAAGGCTTTGAATCCGAATTGGTATGGGAGCAGGTAAAACATCTTGTAAAAGATTAATGTAGTTTGTAATCCCCGCGACAATTCCAGTCGACCGCTAAATCCACTTTTACGTTTCAAATCATATATAAAGCATATAACGATATGAAAAGTGGTCTTATAATTTTTCTGTTGCTGTGTAGTACACAGCTCTTTGCGCAGAATGATGCACAGCGATCAAAGCATTTCAACATAAAAAAGAACATCGCGCTGGAGGGATATGACGCTGTTAGTTATTTCGATAACAAACCAGTGGAAGGAAAGGAGTCGATCCGTTTTACGCATAAAGGAATAACCTACCTGTTTAGTAGTCAAAATAATTTAGCCCGGTTTAAAAGTAATCCTGATAAATATGAACCAGCTTATGGAGGCTGGTGTGCGTATGCGATGGGTGAGAGTGGTGAGAAAGTGAAAGTAGATCCGGAAACATTTAAGATTATTGATGGCAAGCTTTACCTCTACTATAACTTTTGGGGTAATAATACTTTGGAAGACTGGAATAAAAATGAAGCGAAGCTTAAACAAGCAGGCGACCGAAACTGGAAGAATATATCCAGCGAATAAATTGATTTTACTGCCTCTTGGCAATTTCTTAAATTAGATATTTAACATAATTTAGAAAATATAAACATTCACCCCCCTCTATGGACATTATTCATGCCTGTGCTTCCATACTGTCTCAACTGGCGGATCTTACTACGCAAATAGAAGAGAAGGATTTTATAAAACCATCGGAAAGCTTAAGTCAATCAACCATAGGTCAACATCTCCGGCATACCCTGGAGTTTTTTATTTGCTTTGAGAGCGGCTATCAGCAAGGAGTAGTGAACTACGATAGACGCGCGCATGATAAATTGATTGAGAGTGATAAATATATAGCATTGGCCGCCATTAATCGTATCAATGATTTTGTAAACTCCCTGAAAGAAAAAGATCTGAAACTCGAAGTAGGTTACGATCTGGCGAAAGAAGAATTTCTCACCATTCGCACCACAGCCACACGCGAGCTGGTATATAATATAGAACATGCCGTACATCACATGGCCATTATGAAGATTGGTATTCGTGAAGTGGCACCCTATATATTGCTTGCAAAAGATTTTGGTGTAGCGGCATCAACCATTCGCTATAAAGAAGCGGCTTCCGTTACGCATTAAACTTTCTATTTTTGTGGCATTATGGTTTCGTGGGAGAGAATTATCCGAAGCAATTTCATTATTAAACTAACAAGCTGGGAGTACTGGCCTTTTGGCATAGTACAGTTTCCATTATTTATATACTATACCTGGTTATCGATACGAGCCAGATCGTTTATTTTCTTTTCAGCATCCAATCCCGGTATCGTAATGGGCGGTATGTTCGGGGAATCGAAATACGATGTGCTCAAAAAAATTCCTGTACAGTATATTCCTAAAACAGCTTTGATAAAGAGTCCCGCGACAAAAGAGGATGTCTTAAAAATTTTAGCACAGTATAATTTCAGCTTCCCGGTAATTTTCAAACCCGATATAGGTGAGCGTGGTTTTATGGTAAAGCGCATCGATAGCGAAGAAGGTATAGATGCATACCTGGAGCGGATCAAGTTTGATTTTATAGTACAGGAGCTGGTAGACCTGCCGTTGGAGTTCGGTGTATTTTATGTGCGTTTTCCACATGAGAGTAAAGGCAACGTTACATCGGTGGTAATGAAAGAGATGCTTTCAGTTACAGGTGATGGTATGTCAACCCTGCAACAATTGATTTTGAAAAAAGATCGTGCAAAGCTTCAATGGGAAAAGCTACAGATAATGTTTAAAGATAAGCTTCAGCAAGTTATACCTCGTGGCAGATCACTTGAACTTGTATCCATTGGCAATCATTGTCTCGGAACAAAATTTCTGGATGGAAGTCATTTGATCAACGATCAATTATCGCGCACATTTGATCGCGTGAGTGAGCAGATTGATGGTTTTTATTTTGGCAGGTTTGATTTGCGTTGTGCCAGTATAGAAGATCTGTATGCGGGCAACATTAAGGTTATGGAGCTTAACGGATGTGGTGCGGAGCCCGCACATATTTACCATCCAGGGTATCCGTTGTCTAAAGCGTTAGGTGTGTTATTCCGTCATTGGCGAAACATCTTTCTCATTGCCCGTGAGAACGTAAAGCGGGGCGCATCCTACACTTCTGTGCGTGATGCAAGAAGCTACTACCGGAAATTTAAAGCAGCCACAACAGTGGAATAAATTTGAATGATGCAGCGCAATTGATTCTCTGGTATCTTTGTGTGCTATGGCTTTGATCGTTACTTTCTCGCTGGCATTCTTCTTTAGCTTTATAGGATCTATACCACCGGGTACGATCAATCTCACCATTGTGCAAATGGGGTTGGAGAACCGGATGAATATAGCGTGGAGATTTGCCATAGCCTCTGCCTTGATCGAATATCCGTATGCATGGCTGGCCGTAGCATTCGAAAAGTGGATCACCTCGGCACCTGTTATTCTGGAGAACCTGCAACTGCTTACAGCTGTGGTTATGATCGCTTTGGGTATATCTGGTTTATGGTCTGTAAATAAACCATCACCTCTCACGCAAAAATTCAATGCAAGTGGTTTCAGGAGAGGTATAATTTTAGGTGTGCTTAATCCGCTGGCAGTGCCTTATTGGCTGGGTATAACAGCTTATATGAAGAGCCAGGAGTGGATCGATCTCTCGGATGGATGGAGATTACAAAGTTATTTGTTAGGCGTTGCGCTTGGTTCATTGGCTATTCTGCTCGTGTTTGCCTATCTGGCCAAAAAGATAGCCGACCGTTTTCAGCAAAGTACATTGCTTAAAAAAATACCCGGAGCAATGTTATTGATATTAGGTATATATTCATTGGTGCAATATCTGCTCTTAGTCAACAAAAGTTAGTGTAGCCCGCCCGTTGGCTACATGTAGATTGCCGGTGCCACCGTGTTTCCAGGCAAGATTCGGATTTTCATGCCCGGTAGGGAAATCAAAAGCTATAGGGTAGGTATATTTGTTCACATGATTCAGCACAATTTCTTCTGCTGTTTCGCCAAAGCCAAGTTCAGAATCTTTTATATCGGTCATATACCCAACTATAAGTCCGGCAAGTTTATTCAGTTTGCCGGCACGCCATAGCTGTGTTATCATCCTGTCGAGCTTATAGCGATACTCATCCACCTCTTCTATAACCAGGATGCATCCGTCCATATCAGGGTCACTGGATGTGCCCAGCGAATCAACGATCAATGAAAGATTGCCTCCTATAATTTTTCCTGCACCTGTGCCCGGTCTGCTATATATACTCTCTGACGATATAAACTTATTGCTTGTTTCAAGCAGCATCTGACGCAGGCTTTCAACCGATGATGCTGATTTTTCTCTCGCAAAAAGCACTGGCATGGTGGCATGAATACTTTGAATATCGAGGCTATACAGCTTTAAATGGATAGCGGTGATGTCGCTGAAGCCAATAATGTATTTTGGCTGAACAAGGAGCGGGCTAAAATCGATCTGGTCTACTATACGCGTGCTGCCGTAGCCGCCACGCGCGCAAAGTATAGCCTTCACGTTGGCATCATTTATTAGCGACTGAAAATCGGATAATCGTTCTTCATCTGTTCCTGCGAGGTAGGAGTGTTTATCGCTAAAAAGATTTTTGGCCAGTTGCACGTTCAATCCCCACGACTTCACTATATCTATAGCGGCTTTCAAATCTGCTTTCGGAATTTTTCGCCCCGGAGCTGTGATACCAATGGTATCACCGGGTTTCAGTTGTGGAGGAATGATCATGCGGGTATAAAGATAAAGGTGATTGCCAAAACAAAAGGCTGCCCGTTTAAAGGCAGCCTAAATTTATAAAACCTGAATTCTTAACAAAGACTAGTGTGCAGCAGGAGCTGAGCCACCGGCCTTCGGTGTAATCATTGCCTTGAAGCGAAGAGTTGATTGCTTGGGAAATGTATTCGCTGTTACAGTAATGGATTTGCTTTGTACATTCTGTTTGCCATTGCTATCAAATTTGGCTCTTACGTAACCAGTTCCTCCTACAGGAATAGGCTCTTTGGTAAAGTCAGGCACAGTACATCCACAAGAAGGTTGCGCACTTTGTATGATCAGGGGAGCAGCTCCGGTATTTTTAAGTTTATAGGTAAACTCCACAATGTCGCCTTCCTTGATAGTACCAAAATCGTGATCCATTGTTTCAAACTCCATGGTAGGAAGTGGTCCTTCCGGTTTTGTTTCGGGCGCTGCAATAGTTGGCGCCGGAGTTGTTGTACCCGGAGTTTTCTTTGCTTCCAGGTCGGCTATTTTACTTTCTAAAGCAGCAATTCTTTTTTCTGCGTCACGATCTTTGCAGGCAGTAAATGTTGCCAGCAAAACAGCAAAAAATAAAAATGATTTTGCAATTCCTGTTTTCATATTGATGATCAAATCGTTTATTCCTTTATCCTTTTTTACCACGAATCTGTTCTAAAAGTTCATCCACATCTTCCAGTAATCGTTCAGCTTTGTTCTTGGCTTCATCCACTACTTTCTGGCCTTGTGATTTTGCTTCTGTTGTGAGCGGAGTTTCTTTGCCTTCTACAAAATCGTTGATCAGGTCCTGAAGCATCTTACGATACTTATCTAACTGGAACGATAATTTTTCGCGCGTATTCGAGCCCTTGTCAGGCGCATAGAGAATTCCGAGGATCGCACCCGTTGCTGCGCCCGCCAGGAACGCTATCAAAAAATTTCCACTCTTTTTGCTCATAAACTTTTCAAATTAATTACGGTCGTGACGCAAATTCAAAATTTTAACAATTTTTAACAAACAGAATTACTTATTGTCCATAAGTCCTCGGCCACTTTTCTTCATGTCACCTTTGTCTTTCAATTCCTTTGCTATAACATCTAAAATACCGTTGATGAACTGACGGCTTTTCGGTGTGCTATAGTTCTTGGAGAGTTCGATGTATTCATTGATCGTAACCTTCACTGGTATGCTGGGGAACTCCAGTAACTCGGCAATAGCCATCTCCAGGATCATCCGGTCCGTTAATGGCAAGCGGTCAACCTCCCAATTACGCGTGTTGTTGGCAATCAATTCTTTATACTTCTCATCCAGATTCGAGGCCTTGTTGTAAAGCTTCTCGATAAATTCTTTATCCTCATCCCAGTTTACAGATAACGTGTGAAGCGTAAGGGTATTTTGATTCTCACCATCGAACGACTTTACCGTTTTTTCCACGAGACCTTTCACGATCTCTTTATCTTCAGCCCATCGCAGAACTTCTTCCTCAAAAAATTCATTGATAACCGTTTTGCCGAGGATCACTTTCTTGAATAAGTGATTGGCAAATTTTTTCTGATCGTCAAGCGTAGGACTTTTCTTATCCAGGTAGTTAAGGTACTCGTTGTCCTGGCGCACTACATCGCGAAACCATCCTTTAACACGGTCTGCTTTATCTTGCCAGTGGCGCCCCAGCTTAAGGGCATCTTTCTTCAAATCTTCCTGATTACGCAGGGCGGTGATCCAGGCGTTGTTCACAAAATTTTTGTGACTCACTTTTTTGTCGGCTTCGGCTATTTCGGCAAAGGCGGGCAGCAAGCTAAGCACTGCTATATAGTGATCGTATATCTTTTCAACTTCGCTGATCAGATTTTTCAGGAAGAAGTCGCTATCTTTTTTAGACTGCTTCGCATAGAATTGGAAGCACTCGTTTACTACTTTTTTAATCTTGGGATCATCACTATCAACC
>NZ_DATCSD010000310.1:0-4803 GCF_036568665.1 Ohtaekwangia sp.
GAGTTAGAGCTCATGGCCGAATACGGTATGAACACATTAGATATACTTCGATCAGCTACCAGTATAAATGCAAAAGTATTTCACCAGGATGCATTGATCGGAAAAGTATATCCCGGATTAAAGGCTGACTTGATTGCAGTGCAGGGTGATCCTTCACAACATATAGCAGACCTTCGCCAGGTTTTGTTGATAATGAAAGACGGTGTTATCTATCCGAAAGACTAAAATTGCTATAGCCAGTTCTTTCTTTTAAAATACCAGAGAAACGCCAGTGAAGAAATGATCATCAGTCCAATAGCCATGGGGTAACCACCGAGCAACTCGAGCTCTGGCATGTGCTTGAAGTTCATGCCATATATACTGGCTATAAGTGTAGGCGGCATGAATACTACGGTAACAACAGTAAATATTTTAATCACCGTGTTCTGTTCAATATTCACAAGACCGAGAAATGTATTCTGCAGATATTCCAAGCGCTCTGAGCTGAACTGCGCGTGTTGCAGCAGTGAGCCTATATCTTTGATGATAATCTTTAAGCGCTCGTTTTCCATTTTGTTAAATTCAGGAATACGAATCAACGAGCTCACTACACGCTGCTTTTCTGTAATGGTTTCGTGAAGCACCATGGTATTTTCCTGTAATTGCGCTATACCCAACAGCAAATCTTCTTTCAACGATTTGCGCGCGATCAGATCTTTACTGATGCCATTGAGTTTACGGTTGATGCCTTCAATAAGATCGGCATCACTATCAATGCGTGTTTCGAGAATCGTGAGAAAAACATCGAGGCCATGTTCTTTTGCTTCGGCATTCATCGTCTTCATCCGGCGAACAGTCTCAGCGAATATTTTCAGATCACCCTGACGATACGTAAACAGCACGCGATTCTTTAAGATGAAGGTAACGTTCTGGATTGCCAGCTCTGCTTCCTGGCTCGATACAAAGGTGAGGTTAATTTCGGTAGTCTCATCCGTTTCTAAAAAACGCGAACTGCTTTCGATCTCCTGTACTTCCTGGTAAGTAAAGAATTCTATCTTATAATTCTTCTCGATAAATTCCTTCTCATCCTGCGAGGGCGATTGCAGATCTATCCAGATGATATCTGAAAGTTTCACAATTTGTTCGCGCGGCAGATTCTTGAACTGCTCCAGCTTTCCCTGCCTGATTGTATAAACCCTGATCATAAAACATTATCGCGCTGCAAATTAAAAAGATCGCTGCTAATAAACTTGACCGCAGCCGTAAGTCATGCATATATACCGTAAAAACTTATTCCATTCATCAGGGCTTCATCTACAGGTAGTAAAACCTTAACGTTTTGTGTAAATGTAAAAATGGGCCACAGAAGCGCTCGGAGGGAAGCTTAGCATGTCTTCTCTTTCAACTGGGCTGTCATATTTTATCAACCGTCAATAAAAAAAGAACCCGGGCGATATATACCGTCCGGGTTACTTTCAACCTGTAAACTGTAAGTTCTTTAATCGTGATCTTCAGCGTCTGCTTTTTCAAGCTCTTCATCCACGATCTTTTCAATTACTTCACGCTGGCGCTCATCAATTGTTTTATCAACCTTCGCCTGCTTTTTCATAAAGCGAAGCATGGCATTCTTCTTTATCTCGTACGCGATAAACACGGTGTACTCTTTTGTTTTTTCATTGTAGTATTTCTTCTCATCCATCTTGCGTAAATCAGCAAGATCAGTATTCATCACCTGGCGAACGAGACTCTGAAATTTATCGGCAACATCAGCAGCATTTGCATTTTCTGCCTGACCCAGGTATTGGTCAGCAACTTGTTTCATCGTGATATTTACCTGCCCGCCCAGTTGAGCTTTAGCATCTATATCTGCCTTACCACGGGCGATATTATCTTGAGAGCTGGTGCCTTTACCGGAAGAGCGCCAAAAGCGATTGTTGGATTCATAGGCATTTCCCTGAAACGGTTCTTTTACTTTGGTTCCATACGGGCTTGATGCACATGAAGCCAGAATAACAAGGGTAATTAGTGCGATTGGTAGGTTACGCAATTTCATAAGCTGAATTTGTTAACGCTAAAATTACGAAAAATTGTGCCAGTCTTCGCGACACCGTTAATCGCTACAGGTTAACCGTTATCCGGTAATACCTCGCGATTAATGATTAACAGATAACGGCCAGGGGATAACGCCTATTTTGACGGGTGAAAATTTTACAGTATCTCGCAGAAACATTTAATTAGCATTCATTGTAATAGATGATGTCTGCATTATAAAGCATCTGCCTTTGACTTTCCACGACTTTAAATTTGACGAAAAGCTTCTCGATGGACTGGATTCCATGGGGTATAGCAAGCCTACGCCTATACAGGAACAAGCCATTCCGGTTATACTGGACAATCACGACCTGATTGCCTGTGCTCAAACAGGTACCGGAAAAACTGCCGCCTATATTTTACCGGTTCTTAACAAGATCAAACACGCACAAACACGACATCTCAATACTCTGGTTATCGCTCCTACGCGCGAGCTTGCGCAGCAGATCGACCAGCAGATTGAAGGGTTCGCTTATTTTCTCGGTATAAGTTCATTGCCGATCTATGGTGGCGGTGATGGTGCTACATGGGATCAGCAACGAAAAGCCCTGGAAGCTGGTGCCGATGTTATTATTGCTACACCGGGTAGACTCATTGCTTTACTTGCTGCGGGCACAATCAAGTTCGATCACCTGCAGCATCTTATCCTCGATGAAGCAGACCGTATGCTGGATATGGGTTTTTATGATGACATTATTAAAATCATCAAGTATCTTCCTACCGATCGGCAAACGCTTCTCTTCTCTGCTACCATGCCTCCTAAAATACGGGCACTGGCGGGCAAGATTCTGCGCGAACCCAAAGAAATAAATATCGCTATAGCAAAGCCTGCTGCCGGTATATCGCAGCAAGCGTATGTAGTATATGATTCACAGAAGGGAGCTATACTAAAGCATGTTCTTAAAACCGTTCCGTGGAAAAGCGTGATCATATTTGCTTCCACGAAAGAAACTGTTAAAAAACTGGATGTTGCTTTTCAACGGGGAGGGCTACCCGCACGCGCTTTTCACTCTGATCTGGAACAACAGGAACGCGAAGAGATTTTACGTGCTTTTAAAAACAAGCAGGTAAATATGCTGATCGGAACCGATGTGCTCTCACGCGGTATAGATGTAGAGGGAATTAGTTTAGTAATAAATTGGGATGTACCTCCTGATCCGGAAGATTATGTTCACCGTATAGGGCGAACCGCTCGTGCTGAAACAACCGGAACAGCTGTAACACTCATCAATGAAAAAGATCAACGCAAATTCCTCAGCATTGAAAACCTGATCGGTGATGTAATCCCTAAAAATCCTTTACCAGCCGAAGTGGGCGAAGGACCGGTGTATAGTCCGGAGATAAAGAAAAGTAGCAAAGGAAATTTCAGAAAGGGTAAACCCAGAAGTCGCTTCAACAACAATAAAAAGAAGTAAGCTATATATAGTTTTATACTTACTACTTCTTGTTGATCGATGTGATAAGTTCGTTGAGTTTTAGTAATGCCTCCACAGGACTGATGGTATTGATATCTATTTTACTCAGCTTCTCCTCCACTTCCTTCCAGCGCGGATCCGTTTCAAACAGCATCATCTGAGGAGTTGCCTTCGGCACTTCTTTGATCTTCTGCCGTTGTTCATTTTTATGTTTATCCTTTTCCAGGAAATGTAGTATCTCGTTCGCACGGAACACTACACGATTCGGCATACCGGCCAGCTGTGCTACATGTATACCAAAGCTGTGCTCACTGCCACCTTCTTTTAGCTTACGCATAAAGATGATCTTATCGCCAACTTCTTTTACCGAAACATTGAAATTTTTCACGCGTGTTAAATCTTCTTCCAGTTGATTCAACTCGTGATAGTGCGTGGCAAAAAGTGTTTTGGGTTTAAAGTCTTTGTGATTGTGCAGATACTCTACAATAGCCCATGCAATAGAAACACCATCGTATGTACTAGTTCCTCTTCCTATCTCATCCATCAGAATAAGACTTCGGTTGCTAAGGTTGTTGAGAATGCTGGCTGTCTCCGTCATTTCCACCATAAAAGTAGATTCACCCTTCGATAAATTATCGGATGCGCCTACACGCGTAAATACTTTATCGACTATACCAATCAAGGCTGCTTCTGCAGGAACAAAACTTCCCATCTGTGCCAGCAATACAATGAGGGCGGTTTGTCTTAACAGCGCAGATTTACCGGCCATGTTCGGCCCGGTAATAATCATAATCTGTTGCTTCTCGTTATCAAGGTATACATCGTTGGGCACATAGTTCTCACCTACAGGCAAGCGCTTTTCAATTACCGGGTGCCGTCCCGATTTTATATCGATTATGAACGAATCATCAATTACCGGCCGGGTATATTTGTTGGCATTCGCTACGGCTGCAAATGAAAGAAGACAATCCAACTGCGCGATTACCCGCGCGTTCTGTTGAATGTGTGGTATAAACGCTGCAGCTTCCTGAATGAGTGCCAAGTAAATGCGCTGCTCGATAGCAACCAGCTTTTCTTCTGCATGAAGGATTTTCTCTTCATATACCTTAAGCTCTTCTGTAATATAGCGCTCGGCATTTACCAGCGTTTGCTTTCTGATCCAGTCGGCAGGTACCTTATCTTTATTGGCGTTGCTTACTTCGAGGTAATACCCGAATACTTTATTGAAAGAAATTTTCAGTGAGTTTATACCCGTGCGTTCTACTTCACGCTTCTGTATTTGCAGCAGGTAATCTTTACCGGAAAAAGCTATCTTTTG
>NZ_DATCSD010000311.1:0-22484 GCF_036568665.1 Ohtaekwangia sp.
GCATGAAAGTGGTCATGAAAAAAACCTGCAACCGCCTGCTTATCACCGAATAATTTTATTTTGCTATTACGACATTCCCGAACCCAATCTATCACCTGGTGCATGGAAGGTTTCAACTCACGCATGTTGAAATCAGCAGTAGATATCGTTAAAAAATTGCTTGATGTTTCCACAGGATCAAAAATTTATAAAGCAATTTACTATTCGTGCATATCAGTCACCAGTTAATTCTAAAGATTAAATTTTTTCAGGAAAGCGATCAAAAGTTTGCATGGAATGTTTTTCGTAACTGTTTGACATAGCAATAGATATGCACCTGATTTTTTTATATCAAAAAAAATTTCACGCAACGTTGTTTCTTTTCGATCTATACATTTCAAAAAAAATCATGTTAAATAAAAGTTATGATGAAGGAAATCGTAAACGAACGCTCAACAGAAAATTTCTTTTAATTTTTTTACTACACATTCTTGATAATTACTCCTTCCATTACATACTTTTGACTTGTTATTACTCCATCTTCTTGCCAAGGAAGAAAACAAAAGCAGAGAGTACTTTAGGCGAAAGAAAATCTGCTTTTTTTATTATCTTTCCTGAAACACATCTGCCAGCAAAATAAATTCCGGTAGTATCTATATGAAAGCAAGATACCTCTCCCTCTATATCGTCTATACTCTAATATTTGCTTCTGCCTGCACTACATCTTCCGACAAAAAAGAAAATGAATTACGCAAAGCGCTGGATACATTAACCTATACAGAGGCAGATTACGATTCGATGCGAGCGTACTATCAATCGAACAGCAACATTCAATCTATACTTCACGAACGAATAAACGAAGGCGACACGAACGCGATCAAAATCAAAAATCTTCTGGAAACTCCGTATGCATTACGAAATAAAACCGGAATACCCGATACTACATTGCGCGTAATGATGTTCACCTACCGTGCTTCCAAAAAAGTATTACATCACTTCGACAGCATCAACCGATCGCTGCAAAAACTTAAGAATGATTCGAGTGTAATAAAACTTGACAGCCTGATCAAAAAAATAGAACAGTTAAAAAAAGGTCTGAAAGAAAATTAAGCTCACAACAGTATTTCTTTCACGAGGCATGGCAAAAAAAATTATTGATGGAACCGGGGCGTGGAACTACTACTGCATAATGAATTACAAAGGGTCTTCTGAATATACTAACTATAGTAATCAGAAAGATTACAACGAATTGTAATCTTTCCGTTAATTCTAAATTATTTATTTCGATGCGGCATATATAGCAGCAAACACCCTGGCAAAATCACCAAGCTTTACTTTCCCAAATGCTGCCGGGCGGTTTTTCCAATAGTCCTCTGTCATTTTACCCGTATGGAGCGCATTCCCCATCTCGGTATAATTTACAGCAACTTCTTTTGACAAGCCTGCCTGCAACATCCCCTGCTGTGCCTGATCATCCGGGAATTGCACCCACTTCAGATCCGGCTTGCCAATAGCACTACCAATCGTTTGAGCAATGGCATCCGTAGAAATTTCGTCACTGGCAATATAGCGTACACTATGGCCGGTAAATTTCAACGAGATAAGTTCTTCAAAAGCTACAGCCGCTATATCCGATGGATCAACGATCGGGAACTGATTATTGCCAATGGAAAAATTACCGCCCATAATACCGGCATGTTTGATCAGCCCTATATTAGACAACAGGTTCTGATAAAAATACGCAGGACGAAGATGTAGTATATTTACTCCTTGAAGTGTATTCAAGGCGCGCTCTGCCAGGTATAGTCCGCTAACAGGTCCGCATCCGTCTGGCATGTGTGCTCCTACACTGCTCAGGTTTACCACATGCTTAACCTTCGAGCCCTTGATCGCTGCCGCAAAGTTCTCACCTATACTACCGATATACTTCTTCCACTGGTCAGCATCCCACTTCGGAGGTATCATGGTATAGATAGCATCGGCTTCCTTGAAAGTCTTTGTGAGAAATACTACATCTTCTACCGATCCGATAGCCGCAGTTGCACCGGCTTGTGTGAGTTCCTTCAGGTTGTCTGCGTTTCTTCCTATTACGGTAACACGCTTGCCGGCAGCCAGAAGGCTCCTGATCAACGGGGCTGAGATATTACCCGCTCCGCCTGTTATTACATAATTCATGGTATTGTGGTTTATGTTTGTATATACAAATATGAGTACAAAAAAAATTCAGTCCTTCAATCTATCGGCAACATCAACCATATTCAATGCCAGGCGTGTACTCTCCTGTGCACCGAGTATAGCTGCATAATTAGCAAAGAACTCCCGCTGGCAAGCCTGTAGTTTCGGCAATAGATTATTACCCTTGGTGGTAGGGTATACATTGGTAATTTTACCTTCGGTGGTACGGTATAAAAGTTTTTTACTCTCCAGTTTTAAAATGAGTCTTGTTACCGTGCTGGGTGTAAGATGCAAGCAAGACGCGATCAACGTAGGCTGAATGCCCGGCTGCTCAATTACCAACATCAGTAAATACCCATGACTGGGCGTAAGATCAACCTTACTCCAACTCTCCTGTGCCAGCTTCTCCGTTTTCCGCGCCAGTGCATTGGCCGAAAAATACAGGCACTTCCGGTATTCGTTCTCTAACTTTTTCAAATCAGAGTAAAATTACAACCCGATACTTGCATATACAAACATCACAGAGAATTTATAAAACAACTCTCCTCAACGCAGAAGACATGTGCGTCTGAACTTTTGAACAAATCAAATTGAACTTTACAACAAAGACCCCTATTGCTTCACTGCCGACCTTTGTATCGGTAATTACTACAATGGTTAGCAGTTTATGAAAGACGTGAATAATAAGAAGGGCTTGTCGCAACCGAAGATCCGGTTCAATCACTACACCGGTAACAACATGGAAGGTGAAGCCTTTGTATCTGATCATATCTTCAGCTATATAATTTCCGGTACGCATGATACGTGGGTCGGAGATAAACTATATTCGTTTCAGGCTGGTGATTATCGGTTCTTCCGAAGAAATCAGTTGACAAAATATAGCAAGAGGCCCGCACAGGAAGGTTTCAAATCTATCGCGGTATATATTGACCAGAACACCCTGAAAGAAATAAGCCATGAACATGGCCTGACCGCTGACACTCCCTACATCGGGAACGACATACTGCTGTTAAAACGCAATCAGTACCTTGAAAGGTATATAGATTCACTCATGCCCTATATCAACAGCAAAAATGAGCGCAACGAAAAAATAGTTTTATTAAAAGCGAAAGAGCTGATACTCCTGCTGCTTGAAACAAACCCTGCGCTGAAAGAGATGTTGTTTGATTTCAGCGATCCGGGAAAAATAAACCTAGAAGCTTTTATGAATACACATTACCGGTATAATGTAGGCATCGATCGTTTTGCCTTTCTCACCGGTCGAAGTCTCTCGGGATTTAAGAGAGACTTTGAAAAATTATTCAACACCACACCAGGCAAGTGGCTTGTTCAGAAAAGACTTGAAGAAGCACATTACCTGATTGCAAAAAAGAATAAACGCCCTTCTGAAATATACCTTGACCTCGGCTTTCTGGATCTCTCCCATTTTTCTTTTGCCTATAAGAAAGCTTTCGGAACAGCGCCAACCAGGGGATAGAAGACTATAAACGAGAACAGTCAATTTCAAAAAGAATATAATTATGGATTTACAATTAAAAGGAAAGAGAGCCCTGGTAACCGGCTCAAGTTCAGGACTTGGTGAAGCTATTGTAAAAATGCTTGCTGCCGAAGGTGTATATGTAATCGTGCATGGACGTAACGCAGAACGCACCCGCCAGGTTGCTGAATCGATCATCAAAGCCGGTGGTATAGCCGACATTGCTATTGGTGATTTAACTACGGATGAAGGCGCTGATGCTGTTGCTGTCGCTGCACTAAAAAATGGTTCGATCGATATACTCGTAAACAATGCGGGGTTTTATGAACACAAATCATGGACAACCACTACAGCAGCCGACTGGATGGAAGTATATAATACCAACGTAGTTTCGTATGTGCGAATGATACAACGCCTGTTGCCCCAAATGAAAAAGAATAAATGGGGACGCATGATTCATATAGGCGGTGGACTGGGAATACAACCGATTAAAGATCAACCGCACTATAACGCAACGTTAGCCGCCCGACATAATCTCTCTGTTTCATTAGCAAGAGAACTTAAAGATACGGGTATAACATCCAATGTTATTTCACCGGGTGCCATTATGAACGACTCCGTAGAGAAGTGGCTACTAAGCGCAGCACCTAAAAACGAGTGGGGAAATACACTGCCAGAAATTGAACGAAACGCAGTAAAAGAACTTGTTCCCAATGATGCCGGAAGATTCGGTCGCCCCGAAGAAATTGCAGCTGCCGTTTCATACCTGGCAAGTCCCTATGCAGACTATATCAGTGGTGCCCTGATACGCGTTGATGGCGGTACGGTTCGATCTGTTTAGTAAACTATATATAGAAGCATCGATAAATATTTTTCGCATAACTTATCGATGCTTCATTTTAACTCATTCCTAAAGAGACTGCAAGTCACGCTTTTACCAGCGTAAGTACAATTCCATCACCGGAGGAAATTATAAGCTTATTATTCTCAAATGTAAAAGAACCGTTGCCTATCCAAAAAGCGTTATAGATTACTCTTCCTAAGTTGCCTCTAGTAAAATTTGGATTGTAACTTCTGTGGCTTATCCAACCCAATTCTATATAATTTTCTGTAGTGCCTGTAAGAAAATAAAACCCTTGATAAGGAGGCTGTACAAAATATGGAGAATTGCTATCCCTTACATTACTGGATATAGAAAACATGCCTCTATAACCACGTTTCTCTTTTTTTAATTTTAGAAATTTGATTTTAAAACAGCTATCACTTGCAACATTAAACACATATTTCATTGAGTCAGATTCGATCTTTTCAATCTTCCATATTGTGTTTTCAATGTCAAAAGTATTTTGATCTCTAAATTCAGATGAGATGCTGCAAATAAACAACAATGAACCTATCAGTATTTTCATAACATACATCTACTGTAACTCAACTGGGCCATTACATATTGTTATTTCATCGAAGAGCACCTTCTTTATCTTAAAGTTTTCAAAGACTTCCTTAATCCTTTCACTAACTATCAAAAGGGGCCTTGCATATCTAATAACTCTATTCCCCTCAGCTTTAATATTGGATAGTCCCATACATTCCCAAGTATGAAAAATATCAGATTGATTTAAAAAATTACTATCAACGCCATTGTAATGAAATTTTAATGGCACTATATATGTTTGTATTCCTTTCTCAAGGTTTCCTATAATTACATCATTAAAGAAATCATTCTGTTTACAAACAGGACATTGACCTTCTATAGTTAGCCCTTGTGAAAAGGGTTGCATCCTCGGGAAGGATAACTTAGGATTTACACAAAAAAGAGGCAGCTCCTGCCCTTTTCCATCCGACACTAAGGACACATCATTAACTATCGCACCATTTTTTATTATGGTCTCATACAGTTTTTTAGAGATAATGTTATCTCCATCCAATGTATATAGACAATCATTAGTGGCATTTTTCAAACCTTTAGTATATAGTTTCCCTATAAGCACTGCACCCGTTCCACAACTTTTACATGCATTGCTTAAGTCATAGGTGCTACCCATCCCTTCACCGCTTTGTCCTTTATGGACAGACCTATGTGACAAAATGTAGTATTTCATATTTTAAGATTCTGATGCTTTTAACCATTCCGGATATGCACTATAAACCTTCTGGCGAGCATTCATAATTTACCCAGTTGCATAGGCCGCTCTGAAAGGTAATAAATCACGTGATTCCTTTATTACCGCTATTCATTTTATATTATTTAAAAGGATTAGTGCCACTGGCAATAGGCATACGTAGCAGAAGTGCCGTTTTTATCTTCTACAGTTCAATCAACCTTACCCCTGCATCTTCAAATACCTTTAAGGGTATCGAACCAAAAAAACGCCTGTCGAAAAATCCAGATGAATCTTTGGCTTTACTCTCTATCATTGAGTAAAGCTTATCGTAAACCGGAAAGACCTTGTCATCTGACCTTACTAGCGGTGAATAGTAAGGATTATATGGTCCATAATTCTTTTTAATCACCCACTTTCCATTTAACTCAATTCTTAGTTGCTCACCCATAAGAGCTCCAAGCGCAATAACTGTTAAAGGATATCCCGGTTCGTCTTTCGACACTTTCAAGTAGTAACTCTGTATGGTTTCTCTATTCAATTCAATAAAATTGAATTTGTAGCGGTTGTTGAGATACCCTTGGTAGTAGCTGATGTTTGACCCAATGTTTTTCAATCTATTCGTGTCGTGATCTTCTAATTGCTTATCATAGTTTTCAATTGGAAAGCGATCCTCTGAGACGTATGCATCAAAACATCCTTGATCGCGAAAGACCAAGCACTTTGGTGGATCGGCACTAGGGAAAGACGGGAATAATACGATTTGCCCAGTATTTAACTTATAGATGAAGGCATGGTTGGTTTCCATCTGATAGTCGAAGTCTCTCATTGGATCTTTGTGATGATCTGCCAACAGCTTTTGAAATGTTGAATATTCTATTATATCGACACAATCCATAGAAGAAAAATTTAGTTGGCATAATATACAATTCGTACAGCGTGCGCAATTGGTAATCAGAGAGACCCAACGATGAGAACATCAAACCACTCGGATCAGTAAATACAACGGGGTTGTTACCGCATAGGCAAAAGGCGAAGTTGCATTGTCCTGATAAGATAATGGATCTACCTGGAAGAATCTACCCAACGAAGCATCATAGTTTCTGAAAGGTAAATCATAAAATCCACTTGTCTGATTTAACTCAGATCCTTCATTATATAAAAACTTATTCGAAGAGTTGTCGCGTGTCCACGAGTCAGCAGTTTGTAAACCGAACGGGTAATACTCATTATATTGTATAACATTGGTAGGTGTATACGTCATCGTAATATCATCGAAGTATACATCAACCGCTGTCGCATTCTCGTTAGAGATATATAGGAAAGCATATCCTTCTTTCTTAACAGTATAATTTGTTGAAAGTAGCACATAGTTTCCTTCTGTTCCTGCAAGTTGGGCATAGGCTACATCGAGGAAATTATAATTCTTATCAAAGAGTATAATATTTACAAAAGCTTTCGGATCAGTATTATCGTTGCTGCCATCGCCATATCCACCGGCTGCGAGTGCCCCCCATGTCTGCAAACCGGCTGCGGCCGTAGAAATCCATTGCGAGATAAGAAAATTGAAAACATTTCGAGCACGTTTATACTGAAGGGGCTTCTATTCCTAGAAATCCAATCACTTCGCTTTCAACTTGTTTTACTGATTTGTCAGGATTGAAATAGAATTTAAATCTCACAACACCCTTATTCATAAACCAACAAACAATCTCATTATTTGATTGTGGAAATTCGATCTGCTCTTTGTTCAACAATTCATAACTCGGGAAGTGTTTTAAGAAACTAGTCATGTCCTTGCGCGCACTTTTCAAGGAATCAATTTCTTCCGGCTTAGATAGAATAAGAAACGAGCTATTGTCTTTCAATGACGATAAGAAGTAACAATACTTGTATTTAACTTCTTCTATCGTGTGTTCGTCCACTGATAGATAGAGATTGAATGCTTTAACATCAATAAATTTTGCGTCTTGATTTTTAAAGTCACCGGTTTGCTCCCGCCCGTCCTTAAACATAAATGGGTAAGCTTTTAAAAATATATCTTCTCCCTGCTTACGAAGAATAACAAAGTTTGCATGCGTGGGACTCAATTTGTCCGTTACATTTAAGACCACCAGGTCTTCTCCACGGCTTTCGATTTCTTCAATGTCAAATCTATTTCTGTACGATGCTGGTATAATTTTTACCAGCTTTAAAATAGCATTATGCTTATCGTAAGCTTTAAAAATTTTGAATTCTATTGACTTAACAGGTCTCAGTAGTATCCATGAGATGAAAAGTGTGATCGCTATGGATGCTGTTAAAAATCTTTTCTGTTTTATTGTCATATTCTTTTTTAAATGTTACGGTTTGCCCCACGATCCATTTCCCCAAATGCTGTTATTAGCCACCTGCTCTTTTTCTCTAAGATTAAATCCCATTCCTTGAGCATATTGATAGTCATAATCCATAACAGTTGGATCACCGGTTGTATTTCCCTCTGCATCATGAGTGAATCCAAAAAAAGCGTGGCCAATTTCATGCAAAGTTGTATTTACATAAGCCCACGTTGCCACCACGGCTCTAATAGAAAGTGGATTCAACCCGTTGTAAATTATGATTGAATTAGGATCATTGAGATGAGAGAAAGCCCCCGCATCAATTGGATCGCCTGTGTGATAATTTGAAATACTTATTGTCGCAGTGGGAGAATTATTCCACCACGCTGATAATCTATCCGACATGCTATACTGCTTCACTTGAACATTGGGATTGAACCCGTTCTCCACCAGTTTCTGCTGAAGCTGGTCAAAGTATTCCTGTTTATTGAAGCCATGCGGTGTCACTGCGAAATTTATGAAAATTATTGGAGGCCCTCCTGTCGGAGAGCCACTTCCTCCCCAATTTCCTTGCGGCTTACCTCCACTTGTTTCTGCAGGACCGCTCTTTACTTGCTCAAATGGTGATCGACCTGTTCCCGGAGTATAATACCACTCATATCCTACAATTCCTATTTCCTGATAGTTATAGCCATCAGATTCATATCGCGGTTTACGTCCTTCTATGTACCCTAATATAGGTCTGCTTGACCAACTTCCCCACATATTACCAGTACCCCCTGCATCAAAACCTTTTCCTGCTGCATACTCAATTACATTCTGCGAAGCCCAGTCGTCATAATTCAAATAGCTGGCCATATCTCTGCGGTATAGCATACGCAATTGATAATCAGAGAGACCCGTAGATGAGAACATCAACCCACTCGGATCAGTAAACACAACGGGATTGTTACCCGCATAGGCAAATGGAGAAGTAGCATTGTCCTGATAAGATAATGGATCTACCTGGAAAAATCTTCCTAACGATGCATCATAATTCCTGAAAGGCAAATCATAAAATCCGCTTGTTTGATTTAACTCAGATCCTTCATTGTATAAGAAGTTGTTCGAAGAGTTGTCGCGTGTCCACGAATCAGCGGTTTGTAAACCGAAGGGGTAATACTCATTATACTGTATAACATTAGTCGGTGTATACGTCATGGTTATATCATCGAAGTATACATCTACCGCTGTGGAGTTTTCGTTGGAGATATACATATAGGCATATCCCTCTTCTTTTACTGTATAATTAGCAGAGAGCAAGGTATAGCTTCCTTCGGAGCCTGTCAGTTGTGCATAAGCTATATCTAAGAAATTATAATTCTTATCGAAGAGTATAATATTGACAAAGGCTTTCGGATCGGTATTATCGTTGCTGCCATCGCCATATCCACCGGCTGCGAGTGCGCCCCATGTCTGCAAACCGGCTGCGGCTGTACCTGTTTCTCCTGCTACCGGGGCCGAGAGGCCAAAGGCACTTAACAATGCAGAAGCAAAACCGGAAAGCTGACTTTCATTGCTGGAGAGATTTCTGAACATCGCATACGCATCGATCTTTACCTGGTCGCCCGAATATACTTTATAGCTCTTGGCAAGACCTACCACGCCACTATACCCACCGTTGAGCAGAGGTCCATATAAAAAAATGGCGTACTTACTATACCCTCTTCTGATAAGTGTTCTATTAATATTGCCGAATTATCAGTTTAGTGGGAATGGAGATAATGGAATCGCATGGGATATTGAAAATACTTGACTCTGTCAGAGAATTACTCTATAACGAAGTGAACTATGTTTGAGATAGCGCAACCTTGGTAGAGATCCGCGTTATAGATTTTCATATCCTGCTTTATCTGTGTTTCTCCAATACGATTTTTCCAAATCCCTTCTCCAGAAAAGTAGATTAGCTTAAAATAATATCTCCCCTCTTTAAGATTAAAGTTGCTTAGATCTATATTCCAGTGTACCGAAATATCGCCCCGAACCTTGACTACTCTAGTCCCATCAAGTAATTGCTCTCGTCCTTGATCAAGCAATTTTTCGAGTTGCTCTTCTGTCTGCGGCACATCAAGAGTTGAATCGTGAACTCTGAAAATAGGATACTTTCGCTCGTGGTTTTCATTAAAAACCATTAAAGCTAATCCGGCTCCGACACGTGTCAAATCACACACTCGCTCTTCAGTAACAAGATTTTGAACCAAGTGACTCCCTATAGCATACAGTAGTAAATTACTATCACCATTATTCTTGCAATCAAGCACAATGGACATCCTTTGATCACTTTTTGGGATGTGATTGAAATCATCCTGTTTTACTTGGATCTGAATATTTTGCGTTAGGGCTGGTGGCCTCAACGACACAAATAGAACTATTGATAGAAACTTTAAATAAGTCATATTCTAGTTTATCATAGATCACCCGATTCCTTAATTGAGTACGTATAACTCTTATCTCCTCTTAAACACAATAACAGAACTGACGTCCCGGAATAAAGACCTATAGATTGTTCATCTTCTATTGAAGTCCTTGTGAAGAACAGGAATAGGCCAAAACGATCATTACAAAGAATAAGAACTTACGTAAAAGAGAGAAGATTTCAAGTACCACTTTATTTTCTAATTGCTTTTTTAAGCTTTTTTATTTCCTCCAGACGAATCCTAGCCAAATCGCGAGTCGTGTATTTCATATAGGGTATAACAGGAAAAACAGAATATATGTCATTTTGAAAGAGTTTCTTTACTTCTTCGGGTATATATAGTTTATCGTAATTAGTATTCTTATTCGAAATAATCCACTCCAAGACATCTTCTCTGAGTACTCTCGACAAAATTATCTTTCTCATCGAAATCAACTCATCAGGATCATCCGTTAAGCAAGGGTATAGATGATCCCTATGCTTCCAATCGAACAAGTAATCACCTAAGAAAACAGGTAATTGTTTTGGATTAGTTATAAAATTTAATGAGTCCGCATAGCGATTTAAATTTATATCAAATCCCATCCAGCAATTTGATCTTTTTGATGGTTCTTTTACTTGTGCTAATAGGCTTCTACTAGTAAATAAAAGTGGAGTCAATAGAATAATTATTCGGAACGTTTTCATTACCATTTTAGCTTTATTTCAACTTTACCATTATTATACTTCATATCATAATCTGGAGGCAAAAATTGAGAAGATCTCTCATTAGCATCTCTCTCTTTATCCTTATTGTCCTCCAACATAAGATCAACGAAATCCAATAGGGAATAAAAATAATTTTTTAAATCATCTCCTGAACGCTCATCAGTACTTACTGCATCAAGAAAATTCATTTCTTCAATTATTGTTTCAAGTTGCAATCCATGCACCAATTCATGTGCGGTGATTTCATACTCGATATCTGGATTAGCCAACAAGAAATCTGGATTTTCAAAGTATCTCACACTAAATAATATATCGATATGAATCTCGAGATGAAGACTTCCATCTTCCCGTTCAGTCAATGTAGATTGTGAATGGTTAATGCGCGTTCTGGCAAATTCTACAATGGGTATATTCATCTCAGATCTGTAAGTATAGATAAAAGAAATGCTTCCAGGAGGGCGAGTGCCTCCCCAATTCCCTTGCGGCTTACCTCCGCTTGTTTCTGCAGGGCCGCTCTTTACTTGATCAAACGGTGATCGACCTGTTCCCGGTATATATGTCCAGGTGAAACCATACTCCGGGTCGCCTGTACCATCTGGTTCGTAGCGTGGTTTTCGGCCGCCTTTCATATATACACCCGTTATCTCCCATCTTCCGAACATATTACCAGTACCCCCTGCATCAAAACCTTTTCCTGCTGCATACTCAATTACATTCTGTGAAGCCCAATCATCGTAATTCAAATAACTTGCCATATCTCTCCGGTATAGCATACGCAACTGGGAATCAGAGAGACCCAACGATGAGAACATCAAACCACTCGGATCAGTAAATACAACGGGGTTGTTACCCGCATAGGCAAATGGCGAAGTTGCATTGTCCTGATAAGATAATGGATCTACCTGGAAAAATCTGCCTAACGATGCATCATAATTTCTGAAAGGTAAATCATAAAATCCACTTGTTTGATTCAGCTCGGAACCTTCATTGTATAAGAAGTTATTCGAAGAGTTGTCGCGTGTCCACGAATCAGCGGTTTGTAAACCGAAGGGATAATATTCATTATACTGGATCACGCTTGTTTTTGTATGCGTTACCGTAAAGTCGTCAAAATATACAAAGTTATTTGAATCATCGTCATAGCTGAGCCAGGTATATATATAGCCTTCTGTCTTGATTAACTTTGTCGGGAAAGAGAGTTTTTGTTTTGTAAAGGTAGTATTCGGAGCCAACTGCCAGCCGGCATCCAGAACATTATAATTTTTATCAAATAATATATAGTTCAGGTATGCAGCAGGCCGCGAGTCGCCCTGATTGCCCCCGGTGTTAAATGCTGTTATGGCTGCATTCACGCCATTATATATAGTACCACTTTCACCTGCGGCACCGCTTACACCTCCAAAGGCTCCCGCTATATTGGTAATGAGTGTATTAAGTGGTGTGCTGGTCGTACCAAAACCGCTGGTACCCTCGTGGTATTCCCACACTTCAATATCAACCTGATCTCCAGGATATACATGTATACTTCTGGCCGGACCGGTTTTATAGGTTTGATTCACACGAATTACCTTGCTTCCACCAGATGTATGATTGGCACTTCCGAACGATACAACATTAGAAGCATTCACATTGAGATACTGCGAAGTGCCGTCATTGCTATCACCTTCAAAAGTAGCGGTTGGTGCAGAAGCAGCCGGGGTTACGGAACTGAACACTACCCGTGTATTTCCCTGATGATCGGCTATAGCATATTGATATTCATAGTTACTTCCGTTCTTTACAATGCGACCCTCCGGAGAGCCGAAATAGCTCATGGTATTATTGGTATAAACAAAGCCATGCACATAATCGGTTACGGTAGTGGTGCTGTTTACCGTGGCGGTCATCTTTAGTTTATTACCGTTGGCATCATAGGTATAGCTGATAGTGCGGCCATCGGTAAAGGTTATCTGTTGTGCGAGTCCCAGCACGTTGTAGGTAATGGCCGATATACCTTTATTCTGATCGCTCGTTACGTTGCCGTGGGCATCGTAGCTATACTCTGTAGTGGCGTTGGCACCATCGCTAAAGCCGGCTGAGCGTGCTGTAGCATCCGTTACTTTGGTGAGCTGGTTGCCGTTGTTATAGGTATAGGTAAGGTTATCGATAAGCTGTGCCGTGCTGGTTACCGTGGTGCCACTCAGGCCGCGCTGGTTCTGGTTGCGTTGCAGGTGCAGTATATTTCCGTTATAATCATAATCTATACTTTCATTCAACGTGTTCTGCTCCTGGTTCCAGGCGGTAGTTCCGTATTGCTTAAAGGCAGCAGCCTGAAGTTTGTCGGTTTTATCGTAGCTATAGGTATAGCTGCGCTGGCCGCTGGCTGCACTGGTGTTATCTATACCTTTCCACTTCACGGCACTTACGTTGCCATTGTACAGGGGCGTGTTTCCCAACCCGGAAGCATCGCTGGTATTATAGAGCAGTTCCATACCAAAGTAATCGTTGGTATCGTGGTTGGTTACACCACCATCATCGGTAAGCTGTGCATTGTTAATGGTGGTGAGCTGGCCGTTAACATTGTAACGGTAATCTACATTCTGTAAAAAGGCTGAGCCACCGGTGTTATGCAGTTGTTTGGTTACGATCTGGCCGAGTTCATTAAATTCATATTGCGCTACAAGCCGGTCTGTTCCACCATTGATATTGTGCTTTATACCACTAATGTGTTTGCCCAGCGCATCGTATACCGGTGTTTGTACAATAGCCACTGCGTTGGCTCCGCCTCCGTTGTGATCGTTTTTGGTCTGTGTTACCTTCCCTTCAAAATCATATACTACACTGCTCTTGTCAATGGTTGTAAGGTTCAGGTGGTTATTGGTTTGTGTTTGTATAGTCCTTCCGAAGTTATCATAAAACACAGCCGCGATCAGCCAGTTGGTGCTTCCTAAAATCAGTCTGCGGTTTCCGGTGGCTTGCCCGCGGGTATAGGGAGTAGCAGTTGTTGGTAAACCGGAAAGATGCGCGGCATCGTAGGTATAGTCTGCTGTGCCGTTGTTATCAAAATCGTAATCGTCAAAGTAATTTACATTCAGCACTTCCAATGCAGAGCCGCTGGCGTTGGTAGTCGGGAAGCTTTGGTTGGTATAGCCATAGAGTGTAGTGCCGCGTGTTTCATAATATATAGTGCTGCCGCTATACTGTGCATCCAATAAAGATTGTATAGCGCTGAGAGTCGTAGCGGTGGTGTTGGTATAGAGTCCGGTCATTACCGCACGGCCCTGTATATCATACTTTACAAAAGCCCACTTGTTAGAAGGGCGCAGGTTAGCGTCCTGCATCAGCACCAGCCTGTTCAGTTTATCATAGCCATAGTATAGCCAGTCCTGCCCGGGAGTTTTCTTTTGCGTGAGTCGTCCGCGGCTGTCGTATACAAACTGGTGAAAGTGCTGGTCGAGTATCGCTTGTGTAACTACCCAGTTGTTGGCTTTCCACGCAGCTATACCACCGGGCGGCACGATATAGCGCAGGTGGTTCAGGTCGTCATATATATAGTAGGTGGCGAGGTAATCTACGGTTGTACTGTTAATGGTTCCATCCAGTTGCTGCTTGCTGGCCAGCGTGCGGCCGAGTGCATCGGTAAAGGTGATAGTCTTGTGGCCGTTGGCATCGGTTGTTTGTGTACGCACCAGCGTATTATCGGCATAGTGCTGGTCGTTGCCGGTTCCTATAGCGAGCGGGTCGGCCGTAAATTTATATACTTCATCACTGCTTACTGCTATCGCATTGTAGCTATAGGTTGCTGTTGTGGTGTGACCGGTTCCCAACTGAAAATCCTGCCCGACACTTCCCTGTTCCAACGGCCGGCCCAGCGGAGAAGCTTCATACGCTGTATTGGCAAATGCAAAGTTATCGTTCGCTACTTTGTCGTTGGCTGTAGTATAGAATGCGGACTGATCGATCGGGTAATTTTCCTGGAAACCTGTGGTGTTGCTGATGGTATAGGGTAAATAGGTTTTGGAAGCTCTTCCGTAGGCATCGTACTCTACCGGCTGTACGAGATCATTTTGCTGCGCACTCGCTTTTTTTGCGATTACCTGTATGGTGCGCGATAGCCCATCCATATACGAAACGGTAACAGCTTTCTGCAATGTGTTGTTCAGTTGATCAATGGCACCGTCATACGTTTGGCCCTGCACGCGAATAACTTCTTTTGTTACACTCACAGGCGAAATAACCGAAACGCGTGTAGCCATGATCGGCACTCTGGGCGATTCGCAGAGTGTCGCTATATCTTTAAAGGATATATAGTATGCATCCGGATCATCGAAGGCTGTATTCTGATAGGTGTCGCCTGTGCTTAATGGTGTCGGTGAATTATCAAAAAGATACCATTGTGCCTGCAGTCCGGAAGGCACCAGTATCTTAAACAACGCAGCGCTGTGGCCATAGGCCAGGTTGGTGCTGGGGTTAGGTTGCGTAGGTATATTGTTGATGTTTACCGTGGCTGTAACGGGTGTTCCTGTACAGGCACTGGTATAGGGTGTAATGGTATAGGTTACGGTTCCGGCATTTACTTCATCTGCATTGCTATAGGAGCCTGCTATACTATTTCCCGGACTGGTAGTAGAGGGTGTGATCGCTGCATTGAAAGAATCGGTTGTCCACGAAAAATTAGTACCGGATACATTGTTCGGATTCGTGATCGAAAAACTCGCAGTGCTGCCGGAGCAGATTGTTTGACTGGCCGTAGCTACAGCAGCATTGGGTGTCAGGTTAAAAGTAACATTTACATCATCGGTGGATGCCGGGCACGGACTATTCGCGATCGTCCAGCGCAAGGTATAGGCTGCGCCTGCTGTACCGCTGAAGGTTGAGGCCGCACTGGAAGCACTGCTGAATGATCCGCCTGTGCCGCTTACAACGGTCCAGCTACCCGTTCCGGCACTCGGTGTATTACCGGCCAGTGCAATGCCTGTAAGCCCGCACGTGGCAGCACCGGTCAGGTCTGCTCCTGCATTGGCCGTTGTCGGATTTTTACTGAGCTGAACGGTAACATCATCGGTTGATACAGCACACGGTCCGTTGCTGATCGTCCAACGCAATGCATAGGTATTTCCTTCTGTACCGGTAAAGGTTGCTGTCGGACTTCCTGCATTGGAGAACGAACCACCGGTGCCACTCGCTATACTCCAGATACCGGTTCCTATAGCAGGACTATTACCGGCCAGTGTTACGCTGCTCATACCACACGTAGCAGCTCCGGCTATATCTGTACCGGCATTGGATGCACTGGGGATCTTGTTAAACGTTACCAGCATTTCATCGTTCAGTACGCATACCCCATACGTTGTTTTCCATACTACACAATAAGCTCCACCAGCAAGACCGGTAAAGGTTGTACTCGCGCTGGAAGCATTGCCGAGCGAACCACCCGCGCTACAATCACTACCAATTACCCACATACCCGTTCCGAGTGCAGGTGTGTTGGCCGACAGACTTACGCTGGTTAATCCGCAGGTTGATGCACCCACCTGGTCGGCACCGGCATTGGGTGCTGTAGGATTTTGATTGAGTGTAATGGCAACATCATCTGTACCGGTACAGGTACCGTCTGATACAGTCCACCGTAACACGTACGAAGATCCGGCAGTACCGCTAAAGGAAGATGCAGCATTGGTTGTACTGCCAAACGATCCGCCCGTGCCGCTTACAACGGTCCAGCTACCGGTTCCGGTAGCACCTAACGTAACACTGGTTAAACCACACGTAGCAGCACCTGTCTGATCGGCACCTGCATTGGATGTGGGGGGGGTTAATATAGTGGCTGTGGCTGTTACTTTACTGCTCTCGCAACCTGTTGTGTTCTGCACAAAGGCTGCATAGTAAGTAGTAGTGGCGGATAGGCTTGGCGTTGTAAACGTGTTGTCGTCACCGGTAGCGGCAATGAGGTTAGGCGTTGCTGTGTTATACCAGCGCGGAAGATACCCGCTGGGTAAAGTAGTGGTTGATAATGTAACAGCACCCGGCCCGCAGTGACTGCCATTGTTTACTACGGGAGCCGTGATTGCAGAACAACTGTTAACGGTGATCGTATAGGTTGTAATTGTTCCGTTAATGTCTTGCAACGTTAATGTACCGGCACCGGTAGAGGTAGCGGTAACATTCGCATAGTACGTTGTTCCGGAGACGGAGGTGGTTATGGTGCCTTTGGTAAAAGTCCACTTCGGACTTTGAATAACAGACCCGTTGGTATAGGAATACGTGTGTACTGAATTGAGCCCGACCTTTGCCGGCCCTACAATAGACTGCGCCTTTATAACGAGAAAGGTAAAACAGAAAAAAGCGGTGAGGTATATATTTTTCATTCGTGAAATGTCTCTGACTATACTGACCATTTATTGAACTTGAACATCGGAGATAGAAAACAGGAGATCGAGATCGGTTACTCCATCCGTTCGGGTCTTCAGATGAATCGTAATGCTGCCGCCACTTCGTGAAAAGGTAAAGCTGCCGGTGAGTGCGCTGCCTGCCGATACCTGGTAGGTTACTTCTCCGTCTTCTGTTACAGAGGTCCATGTGCCGGAAGTACTGGTTACAGTATAATGATAACTTCTGCCGCTTTGCACCCAGTCTACCGATTGATCGGCATTGGTGCGAAAGCTGCAGGTATAGACTATATCTCCGTGATTGAGATTATCGCTGGCCTTTACCGAGTTCCATTGCAAATTATCCTGCAGTATATTCTGGCTATACCCGGCCCATGATATAGCCAGGAAGAGAAATGTATATATAGTTGATCTCATGAAGCGCTTGTCAATTAATTATTGGTAATGGTCACGGTAAGAATATCGGAATCAGCGGTTCGGCCCTGGCTATCGGTAATGGTACACATGATATCAAAGCTCTGGCTGTTTATATCAATCTTTTGAAAAGGAAGTGTATCCACATTGGAGCCTGTAGTATTCCACGTGGTTGTTCCTACAATGCGCTTCTTCCATTGGTAATTGGTAATGGCATAGCCATACGAATTGGTAACGGAATTTACTTTAAACGCTACCCAGTTATCGGCCATGGTATTGGTAAAGCAGGTAAAGCTGCTGGTAACAACACCGTTCACAAAATTCTCTACACCGCTGCCGCAGATAGTAGTTTGCAGGGGCGCTAACCCGATCGTAAAATTCAAGGTATAGGATACGGTTGAAAAATCAGGATGTGTTACCCGTACAACTACCGAGTAATTACCTACTTCAGAGTATAGATGTGCCGGCGAAGTATTGCTTGTGTTCGGAGTGGAGAAGCCATTGCCATCACCAAAATCCCAGGAATACATTTCACCACTGATACAACTGTTATTATCGGCTATAAACTGGATGGAGTTGTTTTTATAGTAAGGCGCTGTTTTATCAATGATATTGGCTATGAGTTGAGGCAATACCTGGCCCGTCATAGTATAGGTATATCGCTGGCGTATATTCCGATCCTGGTCCAGGATCCATTTCGCACGGCCCAGTGCATCATACGTAGTATAGGCTGTCATGCCGGAAGGATCGGTTGCCGAGTTTACGCCAAAAGGCATATCGTATGTAGCGGTAGAGATCGCAGCATAATCCGGGTAGAAGCCTATATCATCCAGCGCAGGCAGTAAGGTTGATGACGAAGCCGAAGGCTGCGTAAGCGATTGCCCCTGCACTTCAATGGTAAATGTTGCCGGCATGGACGATACATTGATGCGCTGTGTAAAGTACTGATAATTTGCGCTGTTCAATGTATAGGTATAATTATTCGAAGACAGCACCGTGCCATTGCTATCTTTCAATCGCACCTGGAGTGTTATACTGGTGCTGGCCTGGTTCTTTAACCAGAACGACAACAGGTAATAATTAGCGGCAGCTGGTTTGGCAATGGTTCGCGTAAGCGTTGCGTACGGATGGATCGCATTTATACCGGTACGCCCGCTTCCATAATATGCGTTGGCTGCTGTAAACTCCGCTCCCGTAGTAGTTTCAAAATCCGAGAAACCAATGTTAGCCGTTTGTGCATTGCTGAACTTCGCTACGGGCACACGATTATTATAGCCCCATAGGGTACCCGTTGTAATGCGGTCTTCGCCGGTAGAACTCAATGCAAAATCGCGGGTGTTGTATTCGTTAATCGTTCCGACCGTTTCATAGCGCGAATCGTTGGTAAATGTATTGTTACTCACACCGGATACTGTAAAATCACTGACGGGTGCCTGTGGCCGGAATGCCATCTGGTACCGGATCAGCGGTTTGTTATAGGTATAGGGTTCAAATTTCACGAGGGCAGCCCCGGTCGTTTTTTCACTTCCGCCCGGTAATTGTATCGTGCTGATCTGCTCGATAACGGTTGCTGTTCGGTTAGCCGTTTGCAACGCCTGTATCATTTGCATCGATACATCGGCCGGTGCACTTACCGGGTAATCAGGAGTATATTTAAACAATGTACCATAGATCGTTCCATCGGGCGCTGTCTTGTTTACCCGGCTCACCAGCTTATGGTATGCACTTCCATAAATATAGTTTGTACTGGAGGTTACATGTTTGGCAGCGTTGTTCTCATCGTATGTTGTGATCGTTTCTGTAGCGAGAACTTTGTTTACGCCCGTGAGCAGCACATAACGACCATACAGGTATATAGCATCGGTGCTGTTGGCAAACTTATCGTATGCCAAGGCAATTACATTGACGGGCTGCGACCCGGATTTATATACATACTGATAGGTATTCTGCGTGAGTCGAACCAGTGTTCCGGCTTCATTATACTCCGACTTGGTTTGTAACAGGCCGCGTTCATAGTCATAGTATACCTGTGGAAAAAGTGCATAACCGCCAGCTTCTCCCTGTGGTATAATATTCATGGAAGGACAGTTTGACGGGCGCGCAAATTTTGTAACCGTAGGCGTCCAGTCCGTAGCCGTTGCACCGGTGGCAGCATCGCCATATGCAGCGGGGGCAGCAAAATCAACGATAGCTTTACCACTGCCCGGTCGCGACACGGTTACGCGGCTATAGCCTACGCTTGATCCCTGGGTATAGTCTTGTGCGCTTACATCAAAACTCGTCACCACTGTAAGGCCACGCCATTTTGCTGTGGTGTTTGTATACGAGCTATAGGATTTAGTATATCCCGGGTAGAGTCCATTATTTCCCCAGGTAGGTGTAACGTTTTGCCAAACAGGTAAAGCAAACGAAGGTCGGCTGATCAAGCGGCCGGAAGAAAATCCGTCCGCACGAACATAGGAGAATACTTTTGTAATGTTCGCGGTTGGATTAACACCATCGTAGTAGACTACATTCTTTATTCGCACACCGCCACCCAACTGATCTTTACCGGCTCGTGCATCATAATATTTATTTGCTTCAAACTGCAAATCCATTTCTCCCCCGCCCGGATATACCAGTCGCGATAAAGTTCCGGTTACAATTGCGTTGGCATCCGGCATGCGATTGGCATCACCATCCAGTGTTACCTTCGTTCCGGAATACGATGGTATAGGATAGAGTCTGTATCGTTCATTAGCCGGTTCGTCAGGGTATATATAAATGGTTGGCAGAAAGGTTGGCGATTGTCCGCCGGTAGTGAGTGTGGTATTCCTGGCGCCATTATAAAATCCCCAGAAATCAATACTGGATGTACCTCCGGAAGGATAAGCGCTTTGGTTGGTATAGTATAGCGTATAGGGCGGCATTTTGGTACAGCCACCGCCATCCGACTCCTGAACAGAAATGAGGAAACCGGAAGAATATTGTAAAGAGAATGTTTTAAAATTGGGAGAAGACCGGACCGGGTCAAAGATTTTTATACCAGCGTTACGATCGCAGGTAGCATATATACCGGAAGAAGTAGTAATGGTTGAGAGTACTTTGGCTGTAGTGGTTGCCGATTCCACCATGAGCCAGTAGTTCAGTTTACCAATTACTTCTCCTCCGCCCAGATTCCACGAAGCATCAAATATTTTTGCCTCGCGTGTATCAGATCCTGTCGTAATTTTTGAGGTATAGGTATAGGTTATACTGGCTCCGGCAGGCGACAACACATTGCTAAGCATCCAGTTAGGAGCATAGCTCACGGCTTGTTTGTATAGCTGATAGTCGCGCTCCAAAAGACTGAGCGCTGTTTGATCGGCTCCATCCTGCGAGTAACTGCCGGATTTTGTTACAGTTCTGGTAACATTGCCGGCTTCATTCAAAGTATATATTACGCCTTTATTGGTTGTAATCGTCCACCCGGTAATCGTCATATCCGAAGGAGCACTTCGGTAGGTTGGCACAATGCGTATATCCTGGTACGGCACCAGGTTGACAGCGCCATCATTACCAAAAACAAAATGCCCCGAGTATCCTCCTACCGAATAGCTGAAGAAGTCTGGCTCGGTGTCGCGTATATACCCGAGGTTATTAATAAAAGTCTGATCAGCCTGTTCGTCTGTACAAGTAGATGCACTCAGGTCAGACGAATTACCAAACGTGGTGACATAAGAAGCATTGCTATTGTAAAGCCAGCCTTTTCGTGTGTCACCTCCTGTACCGATAAAGTCATCCGGAAGTCCTCTCACCTCACGCGAAACCATTTGATTCGCTGACGCAAGATCCCACCCTATACCATACGCATGCGAACCACCCAGGTTTACATCGTTTACATTATATATAAGCTTTAATGGCTCCTGAAGATCACCATCGCTCAGTGTATATAGATCTATAAATATACCGGGAGAACCGGTATACATATTTACCGGGATTTCGCCTTGAGAGAATGCATTAAAAATAAAAAATTGAAAAAACAGCGCAACGCAGGAGAATTTTTTCATCTACTACAGGTTAGGATTTATCTATACTATAAAAAAAGCCCTACTGCCGAGCTCATTATAAAATGAGTCGCACGAGTTGGGCTTTCGGGTGCTAACATACTATATTTTTTGCCACGCTATAAAAAGGGGCGAATAAATTATACAGAACACGTTAGCGCTTAAAGGAATTTTTAAGATATATAGAGGAAAGACCAGTGCTATATACCTAACGATGAGCCAAATATATACCCTGATTTATACTGACAGTAAAAAAAATTACAGGTATCAGGAACTTAACCATTACATTACTACCCCGATACCTGTCTAATCCGCGACTCTCCAAATACTATGTATCACAACTAACATCGTCCCACGGCTGGTCCATATAATTTATCAGCCAGTTCAGAGCATAATGTCGTTCGTATACTACACTGGGGTGTACTTCTTCGATCGGTCGTTGGTTGATGCGTGCATCTACGCAAGC
>NZ_DATCSD010000312.1:0-23432 GCF_036568665.1 Ohtaekwangia sp.
GCAGATCATCATCGAAAAACTTGGTGTTGAAGAATCTGAAGTTACTCCTGAGGCTAGCTTCACCAACGATCTGGGAGCTGACTCACTTGACACCGTAGAACTTATCATGGAGTTCGAAAAGGAATTCAATATTTCTATTCCAGACGACCAGGCTGAAAATATCTCTACTGTTGGCCAGGCCATCTCTTACTTGGAGCAAAACGTAAAGAAATAATTGACCACTGCCTTCATACAACCACACTTCTTAGATCATGATATTAAAGCGAGTAGTCGTTACAGGACTTGGTGCACTCACACCCATCGGCAATACCGTAAAGGAATATTGGGATGGATTACAGAACGGAAAAAGTGGGGCCGCTCCCATAACACGCTTTGATTCAACGCTCTTTAAGACAAAGTTTGCCTGCGAGGTAAAGAACTTCGACATCGGCAACTTTATGGATCGTAAAGAAGCTCGTAAGATGGACCCGTTCACACAATATGCTATGGTGGCGGTTGATGAGGCTATAAAAGATGCAAACCTCCCGATAGCTGAACTCAACCCAAACCGCATTGGTGTGATTTGGGGTTCAGGTATCGGAGGTTTACTAACCTTTCAGGAAGAGGTGAAGGTTTACGCCAAAGGCGATGGAACTCCTCGTTTCAATCCTTTCTTTATTCCTAAAATGATTCCCGACCTTTCGGCAGGTCACATCTCCATTAAATACGGATTTCGCGGACCGAACTATGTAACAGTTTCGGCCTGCGCTTCTTCTACCAATGCACTCTACGATGCCTTCACTTACCTCCGTCTTGGAAAGGCAGACATTATTGTATCGGGTGGATCAGAAGCTGCTGTATGCGAAGCAGGTGTGGGTGGATTCAACTCCTTAAAAGCGCTGTCGGAGCGTAACAATTCCCCTGAAACAGCATCCCGTCCGTATGATAAAGACCGCGATGGTTTTGTACTGGGCGAAGGTGCCGGTGCACTGATACTCGAAGAATACGAGCACGCTAAAAAACGCGGAGCTAAAATCTATGCAGAAGTTATCGGAGGCGGTATGTCGTCCGATGCTTATCACATCACGGCACCACATCCGGAAGGAGCCGGTATTATCCAGGTAATGTATAATGCCCTGGAAGATGCCGAGATCAAACCGGAACAAATAGACTATATCAATACCCACGGTACTTCTACTCCGCTGGGTGACCTCGGTGAAATACGCGCCATTCAAAAAGTATTTGGCGAGCACGCTTACAAGATGAACATCAGCTCTACCAAGTCCATGACGGGACACTTGCTGGGAGCTGCAGGGGCCATCGAAAGTATAGCATGTATCATGGCTATCAACCAGTCAGTCGTTCCTCCTACAATCAATCATTTTGAAGATGATCCGGATCTTGATCCAAAGTTGAACATGACCTTCAACACGGCACAGAAGCGCGAGATAAATATTGCCCTTAGCAATACTTTCGGCTTTGGTGGTCATAACTTCTCGGTGATCTTCAAGAAGCACTGATTCTAAAAACTCTCTCTACTGATTAAGCTTTCCGGAACATAGGTATAACCTTATGCTCCGGTAGATCCTTTGTATGTATATACCGGTATAAATATTCCGGTAAAGAATAAGGAGGTTACCAAACTTTCTTACGAAAGTGGATAGAGAAACGTGTTGTAACGGTTCTCATCCTCGCATTTATACAAAGAATCTTATTAAATTAGCATCCGACTAAAAATGAACTGACATATAACTTGGTCTGGAAAATCCTTAAACTTCCGAAAGGGAAATCGAAGAATGATGAGAAGTTGATCAGGGCTATAGAAAACATTGCAGGCCTTACTCCTTCTAATCTTGAACTATACCGATTAGCTACGGTACATAGTTCAATTGCTAAAGAAAATGGCCAGGGTTTCAAAGAGTCTAATGAGCGACTTGAATATCTGGGCGATGCAATTCTCGGAGCCGCAGTAGCGGACTACCTGTTCAAAAAATTCCCGTTTAAATCAGAAGGCTTTCTGACTGAGATTCGTTCGCGAATTGTAAATCGCGAAACACTGAACCTCCTCGCCCGTAAGATCGGTGTGGGCAATATTGTACAATACGATCAGAAAAACTCTCACCTGCAACAAGTTATACTGGGTAATACACTGGAAGCTATAGTCGGTGCTATATACCTCGACAAAGGCTATCTGCGCACCAAGAAATTTGTAATCGACAAGCTCATCAATCCTAACTATGATCTGGAAGAGCTGGTCAATTCAAACTCCAATTTCAAAAGCAAAATTATCGAATGGGCACAACGTGAAGGTAAAGAAGTAAAATTCGAAATCCTGAACGTGAAGAAAGGCAAGAACCATAAAGAGTTTACAGCGCAAGTACTGGTAGACAACGAAGCCAAAGGCACAGGCTATGGCAATAGCAAGAAGAAAGCAGAGCAAGATGCCGCGTTGAAAACGTGCGAGATGCTGAATTTACTTTCATAAGGTAATTGAATATCGAATATTGACCACGGAATATCGAATTTAGAAGTGAAAGACGGTCATTATCCTTTCTTGAACATCTACGGATACGGATAACAGTTAACGAGTAACGAATGTAGAAGTAGCCTACATTGTCATAATTTCCCCCTGGCCTACCATTATTCTGAAATTATAGGGCTAAGTACTCCATATAAACCGCGGGTACATATATTTGCTATATACATGTTGTAATTATTCTCGGTGCTAAATCTGGAGGAACGTCTTATTGACTACGCTGTATTTATACTTGATACAGTAGAAGCGTTACCTAACGACAGAGGAGCCAATCACCTAGCCAGTCAGTTGGTACGATCCGGAACAGGACCTGCATTACTCTATGGCGAAGCTCAAGGTGCTGAGTCCAGGAAAGATTTTATTCATAAAATGAAAGTAGCCCTGAAAGAACTTCGTGAATCATTCAATTGCCTGAAAATCATTCATCGTAAAAAGTATATATCTCACCAGGAACAAAAACTACTAAAAGCACTTCAGGAAAGTGACGAATTAATCTCCATATTTGTTAAAAGTATCGGAACGGCTATGAAGAACTTAAAGGCAGAAGCTTAACGTATACCATAAGCTACAGGCACTCCTTCCTTCTTCATTATTCCGTGTTCAATATTCGATATTCAAATTCTATATGTTGAAAATTGGAGGCGCTACAGTAAATCAGATTCCATTCGATTGGACTAACAACACCTCAAATATTATTGGTGCTATAGAGGACGCGCGGAAGCAGGGAGTAAAGATTCTGTGTTTTCCGGAGTTGTGTGTAACGGGCTATGGCTGTGAGGATCTGTTTCTGAGTGATTGGGTAAGTGAACGTGCGTGGCAGGAAGTGCTGAAGATTCGTAATCACTGCGAAGATATTACTATATGTATAGGTTTGCCGGTGAGGCTTCATGGCATTACATATAATGGTTCGTGTGTTATCCGTAACAAAAAAATACTGGGCATTACCTTCAAACAAAATCTGGCGCGTGATGGTGTACACTATGAGCCCCGTTGGTTCGATCCGTGGATACCTAATCGCATTGTTGAAATAACATTGGGCGATGAAACCATCCAGGCAGGAGATCTGATCTACGAAACAGAAGGTATCACCTTCGGATTTGAGATCTGCGAAGATGGCTGGCGCAGAAGTTATCGGCCGGGCTACCGGTTGAAAGAGCGTGGTGTTGATCTTATCTTCAATCCCAGTGCAAGTCATTTTGCTATGGGCAAAAGTCAGCTGCGCGAACAGGAAGTAGTGCTCGATGGCTCGGTTACTTTCGATTGTGTATACCTCTTCGTAAACCTGCTGGGCAATGAAGCCGGGCGAATGATATACGATGGCGATATTATTATAGCACAGAAAGGAAAACTGCTCGCAGTTAATAAACGATTATCGTTTAAAAGTTTCCAGGTATTAGCATCCACGGTAGATTTCAAAGAGCCGGGCAACAGCGAAGTGACTCCATCGCACGATACAAAAGATAAAAATGAAGAGCTTGTTCAGGCAGTAGCCCTGGGGTTGTACGACTATGCCCGCAAGAGTAAAGCAAAAGGATTTGTGTTGTCGCTAAGCGGAGGTGCCGACTCTTCTTGTTGTGCTGTGTTTGTGGCCGAGATGGTAAAGCGTGCCAGCACAGAACTCGGCTGGGATAAATTCTGTGAGGCACTAAACGTGCAAGCCATCCGTTGGCAGGAAGCAGTAGGGCAACTGCTTACTTGCGCATACCAGGGCACGCGCAATTCTTCATCACAAACTTTTCATGCTGCTAAATCGCTTGCTGACTCTATCGGAGCCGGCTTTCATCATTGGCTTATTGATGACGAAGTAACTTCTTATTCGCACAAGATTGAACAGGCTATAGGCCGCAAGCTCACGTGGGAAGAAGATGACGTTACGATGCAAAACATTCAGGCACGCTCTCGCTCACCCATTATCTGGATGCTGGCGAATGTAAAACGTGCAGTACTGCTCACTACCTCTAATCGCAGCGAAGGCGATGTAGGCTATGCTACCATGGATGGCGATACGAGCGGAAGCCTCGCTCCTATTGCCGGACTTAGCAAAATTTTTATTCTTCAATGGCTGCGCTGGGCTGAGAGTAATTTACAACACACCGGTCTCAACGCAGTAAATAATTTACAGCCAACGGCTGAGCTACGGCCCCAGGAACGCAACCAGACGGATGAAGATGACCTGATGCCCTATACCGTACTGGCAGAGATAGAACGCTATGCTATACAGGAAAGACGCTCTCCGCTGCAGGTATATGAGCGTATGAAAGCCCATCACCAGGAAGCTTTATTAAAGAACTGGATACGAAAATTTTACCGGCTATGGTCAGCCAACCAATGGAAACGCGAAAGGCTTGCACCCTCCTTTCACCTGGACGATCTGAACGTAGACCCGCGTACATGGTGTCGTTTCCCGATATTATCGTCAGCATTCCGGGAAGAGCTCGAACTGCTCGGGTAATATTTCAATAACATAGGCCGACTTTTCTATTTCAAGCTTTATATAGAAAGGCTTGTTGATTTCAGCTTTCTATTATATTTGCCGCCTATGGCTATACTGAGTTACATCGTTTGGAACGCAAGTCCGGAAATATTTTCGTTCGGTTCTTTTGCCCTTCGCTGGTATGGATTGTTTTTCGCACTCGGCTTCCTGGTAAGCCAGCAGATACTATACTATATGTATCGCAGGGAAGGCAAGCCCGAGAAAGATGTGGATACACTAACCATCTACATGGTTGTAGCCACAATTCTGGGCGCAAGACTGGGCCATGTTATATTCTATCAGCCGGAAATTATCTGGACTGATCCCCTCGGTATAATTTTACCTTTTGAGTTTAAACCTTTCCGTTTTACCGGCCTTCAAGGACTGGCGAGTCATGGCGGTGCCATCGGTATATTGTTCGCGCTCTGGTTGTATAGCCGCAAAAAGAAACCCGGACAAAATTACCTGCAGGTATTAGACCGCATTGTTATTCTGGTAGCATTAACCGGAGCCTTGATACGCCTCGGTAATTATTTCAATTCAGAGATCATCGGTAAACCAACGGATAAACCCTGGGGTGTAGTATTTACTGGTCGATTAACAGAAGCTTTGAAAGACAGACGCATCGACACAGACCGAATTGTAGATGATGTAGTATATATTAAAAATGATACGTTACCAAAAGGTCCCGATGGCAGAATGCCCATTACTATATATATATTCTTCAAACCAACAGCCGATGAATTACAGATCAATAGGTTGCTGGATGGAGAAGTGCGGCCGCTGCTGACTTCACAACTGGATGAATTTTTCGATCAGGCTCCAAGCCTTCACCTCGATTATCAAATTGCCAAACCCGATAAAGATGGCTTTGTAGCCAAGATCAATACGATGGGTATAGCAAGGCATCCGGCACAACTATACGAATCTTTCTCGTGTATTATACTCTTTGTTGTATTGCTCCTGATCTGGTTTAAACACAGAGAGAACCTGGTGCCCGGAAGGATCTTCGGTATATTTCTGGTCTTCCTGTGGACGATGCGTTTCCTCTTCGAATTTTTAAAAGAGAACCAGGAATCATTTGAAGATAAATTAGCCATCAACATGGGGCAGATACTCAGTATACCACTCATTGTTGCCGGTATTATTATCCTGATTTGGTCGTTCCGAAAAAAGGCTGCTTAAAAATCCGGATTTTCCGAAAAGTAACGTTAAACTTGTTAGTACAGTGCAAGTCTTAACGTTACCATGCTGGCTCTTATCATCAGTTTAATCAGCTTCTTTTTGCCGGCAGAGATCGAGCAGGTTTCTTCTTTAACCGTTGCTGACTCCGTGAAGCATCCTGTAAAACTACCTGTAGTAACTTCAGACAGTCTCGGGAGATTTGTTCAGATCAATCGCATCTTTATCATTGGCAATCGTGTTACACGCGATCCGATCATTCTGCGTGAGTTGACACTCAAAGCAGGCGACTATGTTTATAGCACCGACCTTCCCGGTGTGTTAGAACTTGACAAGAAAAAACTTATCAACACGCGTCTCTTTAACACGGTAGAAATACGCACACTGGACCTTGAAACAGATCGCATCGATCTGCTCATCGACATCAACGAACGATGGTATACTTTCCCCTCCCCTATATTTGAACTTTCCGATCGTAACTTCAATGAATGGTGGCAGAACTATAATCACGATCTGAACCGCGTAAACTTCGGCTTGCGACTCTATCAATTCAATATGCGTGGCCGCAATGAAACGCTTCGCTTCCTCGCACAATTTGGTTTCTCGCGCAGGTTCGGTATAACCTACAGGTTTCCCTATATCGACAAAAAACAAAAGCAAGGACTCATCCTCGATTTTGATTTTATGGAAACAAAAAATCTTGCATACCGAACAGCCGAGCATAAACTGGTATACCTGGAATCTGACAACATTGTGCGCACTACGCGAGGGGGAGGAATTACCTATACCTATCGCCCGTCCTTCTATCAATCGCACGCGCTCTCTGTAAGCTATAAGAGCACCGACATCAGCGATACCATTGCACACCTCAATCCAAATTATCTGGGCTCTGAACGCACCCGGCAGCGTTATAGCATACTATCGTATCAGTTCAGCTCTGACCATCGCGATTACATAGGCTATCCGTTGCGCGGCTACTATCTGCTGGCCAATGTTACCAAGAGCGGCCTCGTTTCGTCTGATAACCTTGATAAACTGGAGATAACTGCTACCTACGCACGATTTCTCGATCTGAAAAATGGATTCTTCCTCTCCAACTATACCGTTGGGTATTGGAGTAATCCCACGAATCTTCCCTATTATAATTACGGAGCGTTGGGGTATCAGAAGCAAATCATTCGCGGATATGAAGTATATGTGATCGAAGGACCGGAATATGCACTGAATAAAACCACCTTCAAGAAAAAGATCTTTGGCAAAACCTATCATTGGGGTGCAATGCCTATACAACAGTTTCGCCATATACCCTTAGCCATATATCTGAAGACGTATGCAGATATAGGATATGTAAACAACTACCCGCATTATACTATTAACAATCAACTTACGAATAAAATACTTTCGGGTATTGGTGGAGGTATTGATGTTGTTGGTTCATACGACACGGTGCTGCGCTTTGAATATACCTATAATGCAGAAGGGAAACACGGTTTCTTTTTTAATTTCAGAAAAGAATTTTGAAACAAAGTACGCTGCGTGTGCATGAATTATACAAAGATCATCGCATTACGCAAGAGTCGTTACTATCCTTATCTTTGTTCGCTATAAATTCAGATGCTTATGAAGAACATTGCTGTGATAGGCTCCGGCACCATGGGAAATGGTATTGCTCACACTTTCGCACAACACGGTTACACAGTTACATTGATTGATATTGCTGAAGAAGCGCTGAAGAAAGCGTTGAACACGATCGATAAAAATCTCAGCAGACAAATTGAGAAAGCTGTTATTACCGAAGCAGAAAAAAAACAGATACTGGAACGCATCACTACACTAACCGATGTGAAAGCCGGTGTTAAAAATGTTGATCTGATAGTAGAAGCTGCTACTGAAAATATAGATCTCAAACTGAAAATATTTCAAGACCTGGATGCGGCTGCCAAACCGGATACAATCCTCGCTACCAATACATCTTCTATCTCCATCACCAGGATTGCATCGGTTACTAAACGTGCCGATAAAGTGATCGGTATGCATTTTATGAACCCGGTGCCGGTGATGAAGCTGGTAGAAGTTATTCGCGGGTATAACACAAGTGATGAAGTAACAAAAGCAGTGATGGAATTATCACGCAGCCTGGAAAAGATACCTGTAGAGGTAAATGATTACCCAGGCTTTATTGCCAATCGTATTTTGATGCCGATGATCAACGAAGCCATTTATTCTTTGTATGAAGGTGTAGCCGGTGTAGAAGAGATAGACGCAGTAATGAAGCTTGGTATGGCGCATCCCATGGGCCCACTCCAACTCGCTGACTTTATTGGATTAGATGTTTGCCTTTCTATTCTGCACGTGCTTCACGATGGATTTGGCAATCCTAAATATGCGCCTTGTCCGCTGCTGGTAAATATGGTGCAAGCGGGCCACAAGGGTGTAAAGTCAGGGAACGGATTTTACGCTTATACACCCGGCAGTAAAGATTTAAAAGTTTCGGGAAGATTTGCTGGTAAATAAGGCCAAAAACGCCCTAAAAAAGTGAAAGGCCAGTTACTCGATTTGAATAGCTGGCCTTTATTTACACTTCTCTCCTACTCGTTCGGGCTGGTGAAACACCGGCTCTCCGGAGCAGGCACATGTGAAACGCTATGGCAAAAAGCTGATCACTGTGTGGAGAGGACTTTAAAGTACGGGCATAACCTCGAATTTTCCTAAGGAATTTTTCAAACTTTCCGGGGGCGGTAAACCACCTTTGTCAAATGGCTTTTAAAGGCCGTTTTTCAATTTTGAAAAATTCAAAATTAGAAATAAGTAACTGATAATCAGATTATTTAATATTATACACAATCGATCCACAATCTATCCACAACGAACTTTTTTACGAGACGATTCATGATTGAAGACAATTACAGACAGCGGGGATTACGCAATAAACTGGTGAAAAAACTGGCCCAGAAAGGCATCAAAGATGAGGCTGTTCTGAAGGCTATCGGGGCGGTTCCGCGCCATGTTTTTTTTGAAAATGCCCTGCTCGAACATGCGTATGAAGACAAGGCTTTCCCGATCGGTGAAGGTCAAACCATATCGCAGCCTTACACCGTTGCCTTTCAATCCGAGAAGCTCGAGATCAAACCCGGAGATAAAGTGTTGGAGATTGGAACAGGCTCCGGCTACCAGGCTTGTGTATTGCTGGAACTCGGAGCCAAAGTATATACCATTGAGTATAAACGGAAGCTATACGAAACTGCCAAGGAGTTTCTGCCCCAACTCGGTTATAAGCCTCACTTCTTCTTCGGCGATGGTTCGAAAGGACTTTCTGCCAAAGCACCCTTTGATAAGATCATTGTTACTGCAGGAGCACCTGTAGTGCCTACAGCCCTTACCGATCAACTGAAAGAAGATGGTATACTGGTAATTCCCGTAGGTGATAAAGACAAGCAGGTGATGCTGCGCATACGTAAAAAAGGTGGCAAGCTTTTTAAAGAAGAGTTTGATTACTTCGCATTTGTTCCGCTATTGGGCGAACAAGGCTGGAAAGGATGATGTAAATGCGCGGACGTTCAATCGTTTGATAAAACTGCGATAATACTGCGTACCACATCTTCCGATAAAAATTCGTTTCTTTGCCACGCTCTATGAAGAACAACATTGTTGAAAGTATACTCAGATTGCTAAAATCGGAATTTGTAAAATTCGCTTTTGTCGGAGGTATCTCCGCAGTAATTGAGTTTTCACTACTGATACTTTTCGTTGAAAAGCTTTCGATCGATTACCTCATCGGCAATGTGGTGGCATTCGCATTAACCAACATCGTTACCTATATCCTCAGCAAGCGTTATGTGTTCAATGCGGCTTCATCAGTTAACAAAGCACAAGAAGCCGGGTTGTTTTTTCTTTGTCTTTTAGGCGGACTGCTGGTAAACCAGATCGTGCTCTGGGCTTTTGTCGAATTTACTTCGCTCGATTACCGCATCGCGAAGGTAATCGCCATCGCGATTACCGTTATCTGGAATTTCTTTACACGCAAGCACCTCGTGTTTCGTAACCGTGCTGTAGCAACACAACAATCAGCTGCTACAGATTATTCAGAAGATACGCTTTAAATCCTTCGAAGTCGCTGGCTATACCTATGCTCTTCTTCGGCTGCTGCATAAACTTTTGCAAGGGCTGTGGTATATCTATAGATTTTGACAGCGTCTCCTCCACTACTTCCTTGAACTTGGCCGGGTGAGCCGTCTCCAGGAAAATACCTGACACATCTTCACCGCTCTCTTCGAGGTATTTAATAAGCCCGAGGTATCCAACAGCACCATGTGGATCAAGTATATATTCATTGGATGCGTAGACATGACGCATCGCTGCACGCGTTTCATCATCGGAGAAGGCATAACCCGCTATATCAGCCGATAGCTTGGAGAAATCCTGATTAAAGAGATCCAGCATCCTTACAAAATTACTCGGGTTGCCCACATCCATCGCGTTGCTGATGGTTTGCTTCGAAGGACGAGCATGGAACACTGAGGTCTTCAGATATTCAGGTACTACATCATTGGCATTGGTAGTCGCTATAAATTTATGCACCGGCAATCCCATACGCTGCGCCAGTAGCCCGCCCGTGAGATTTCCAAAATTACCACTCGGTATAGAGAACACTACCGGCTTGTTCTTATCCTTTACTTGTGCATACGCATAGAAGTAATAGAACGACTGCGGAATAAGCCGCGCGATATTGATCGAGTTTGCTGAAGTAAGGAAATATTTCTTACGCAGATCATTATCCAGAAAAGCTTGCTTTACCAGTCGCTGGCAGTCATCAAATGTACCGGTAACTTCGAGGGCCGTTACATTTTGTCCGAGGGTAGTAAATTGTTTTTCCTGTATATCGCTCACCTTACCCGATGGATATAGCACCACTACACGCGTTCCTTTTACTCCCAGAAAACCATTGGCAACTGCGCTGCCGGTATCACCCGAAGTTGCTACGAGAATAACGATCTCCTGATTTTGCTGTTTGGCAAAATAGCCCAGCAGTTGCGACATGAAGCGTGCTCCAAAATCCTTAAACGCCAATGTAGGGCCGTGAAATAATTCCAGCGCATACGCGTGATCATCCACCTCCACCACAGGTGCCTCAAATTGAATAGTATGCTCTACAATGCGCTTTAGTTCTTCAGCCGGCACATCTTTACCCAGCAACGCGTTGGTTACTGTAAAAGCGATTTCCTGAAATGATTTCGTATGGATGGTATCAAAGAATTCCTGCGGCAGCACCGGTATACTCTCCGGCATATATAGCCCGTTATCAGGCGCCAGCCCCTGCGTTACCGCTTCCTTCAAATCAACTCTTGCACTTTTATTATTTGTACTATAAAATTTCATGGACGTTATTAAGAATTGTAAACCATTAAAAAACTCAAACACGTATCAACGTGCTCACGTAAACACGTACTAACGTAGAATCTTCGCTCCCTCCGAATTAATCTTCGACACAAACACATCGCTCTTCAACTGAAGAATATCAAATTGCTTTTGCATCGCCTGGCCTACACGCTGCGCGATGTCTCTGGTAGTCGATAATGCAAAAATGGTAGGCCCCGATCCTGATATACCACACCCCAATGCACCGGCCTGCATAGCTTCATCTTTAATCTTATGAAAACCCGGTATCAACACCGAGCGAATCGGCTCAGCCACTACATCGTGCAGTGAGCGTTGAATCAATCCATAGTCAGGCTTCATCAACCCTACTACCATACCGGCAATGTTGCCCCATTGTGTGATGGCATCTTTCATCGGTATACTGGGCTTCAGCACGCGTCTGGAGTCTTCTGTTTTCAATTCGAGGTGTGGATGTACCAGTGTGCAGTATAACTCGGCTGGTGTAGGTATATTCGTTACATCAAGCGGTGCATAGCCACGAATCAGTACAAAGCCCCCTAACAATGAAGGCGCAACGTTATCGGCATGCGCAGAGCCACAGGCTATACGTTCTGATTCCATCGCGAATGGCAAAAGCTGTTCGCGGGTAAGCGGGTTGCCATGCAATTCATTTATAGCAACCAGGGCTGCTGCAGAACTCGCTGCACTGGAGCCCATACCACTCCCTAACGGAAGATGTTTATGCAATGTAATCTCTGCACCATATTGACTGTTGATGGTTTTCAGATATTCCAATACGGCTACACCGGAAGTATTCTTCTCTGCCTCTAATGGCAGTCTTCCATCATCGCCTGTAATTTTTATAATCTTTACTCCGGGACTATCAGTGAGCGTAATGATTACTTCATCTGCAGGAGCCTCCACAGCAAAACCGAAAATATCAAAGCCACAGGATACATTCGCTACTGTTGCCGGGGCAGATGCTTTTATTGATTTCATTCTTTATTCGTTAATCGTTATCCGTTATTTGTTAACCGTTATCCGTAGTGTCAGGCTAATAACTATTAACCAGTAACAGATAACGGATCGTTTACTTCGCATAGTGTCCTATACGGATGATGTCGGCAAAAACACCGGCCGCAGTTACAGCGGCACCAGCACCAGGGCCGCGAATTACCATGGGGCGTTCGTGATAGCGCTCGGTGGTGAGCAGTATAATATTATCGCTTCCGGAAAGTGAATAGAACGGATGTTGACTGTTTACCGATCCTAAGCCTACATGTACTTTCCCCTCGCGCAGCACCGCCATATAGCGAAGCTTCTCTCCTTTTGCTGTGGCTTCGTTGCGTAACTTCTCAAAAGATGCATCGTGCTTCTCCAGCGTTGCAAAGAAATCTTCTACACTTCCTTTCTGGCAATCCTGTGGCACCAGGTTCTGTACCTGTATATCGCTCAGCTCAAACGACAATCCTGTTTCGCGCGAGAGGATCAATATCTTGCGTGCCACATCCATACCGCTCAGGTCATCGCGCGGATCGGGCTCGGTATAGCCTTTCTCCTTCGCTTCTTTTACCACATCGCTAAATTTCTTGCCTTCGGTATAGGAGCTAAAGATAAAGTTGAGCGTGCCGCTTAATACACCTTCAATGCTGATCACTCTGTCACCACTCAGCAACAGATCGTTCATGGTGTTGATCACCGGTAGTCCAGCCCCTACGTTGGTTTCATACAAGAACTTTACACCGCGTCTGAAAGCTGTTTGCTTCAGCGAGATATACTTCTCCATCGAAGCCGAGTTTGCTTTCTTGTTTGGCGTAACGATGGATATATTGGCTGAAAGTATATCTTCATAGAATGCTGTAACTTCTTCACTCGAAGTACAATCCACAAAAATACTGTTCGGTAAATTGAGCGCTATCATTTTATCAGCAAAAGCTTTCATGCCCATAGCCTCACCGCTTTGCTTCATCGTTTCGATACCGGTGGCCAGCGCAAGACCGTCTTCATTGAAGAGCATCTTCTTGCTGTTGGCTACGGCCACTACGTTAATCTCAAGCAGATTTTCTTTGGCAAGTTTGGCAAATTGTTCGCGGATCATATTTACCAGCGAATTACCGATCAGCCCTGTACCCACCATAAAAACATTCAGCACTTTTCTATCCGAGAGGAAGAATGCTTCATGCAGCGCATTCAGTGCCTTGGCTACATCTACCTGGCGGATTACAGCCGATATATTTCGCTCGGAAGATCCCTGTGCTATAGCCATCACGTTAACACCATTTTTACCCAATGAGCTGAACATGCGGCCACTGGTGCCCGGGCTATGTTTCATACCATCGCCTACAACGGCTACAACCGACAGGTCTGTTTCTACCTGTACCTCATCGATCTCTTCGTTACGTATCTCGTATTGAAATTCTTTTTCGATGGCGCTCTTCGCCTGTTTTGAATATTGATTTTCGATTGCCAGACAGATAGAGTGTTCTGACGATGCCTGGCTGATGAGAATCACATTTATCTTCTCGCGTGCGAGTGTAGCAAACAGTCGCATCGATGCACCTACCACTCCCAGCAAACCACTGCCCTGTACACTGAGCAGACAAATGTTATTCATGGAAGATATACCTTTTATCAGCTTGCCATTTTTAGCATCGGCATGTATAACCGTTCCTTCAAACGAAGGATTAAATGTATTCTTGATCCATATAGGTATATGATTTACCATGGCCGGCTGCATGGTAGCAGGAAAAATTACTTTTGCTCCGAAGTGCGAGAGTTCCATCGCTTCTTCATAGCTCATCTGCGGAACAGTAAATGCTTTCTTTACCAGGCGCGGATCGGCCGTCATCATACCATCTACGTCTGTCCATATTTCAAGATCAGACGCATGCAGTGCTCCGGCAAATATAGCGGCCGTATAGTCTGAACCACTGCGCCCCAGGGTTGTAGTCTCTCCGGTTTCCGATGTACCTATAAATCCGGTGATTATCTGCAGATCAGTATGATTGCGGAAGTAATCAGCAATAAGTTTATTCGTAGTTTCAAAATCTACTTTAGCATAACCGAAGTGTCCATCCGTGCGCACTACTTTGCGTGCATCCAGAAATTCGGCAGCAACACCACGATCTTTAAATGCTTCTGATATGATATAGGCTGAGAGGCGTTCGCCAAAGCTCATGATATAATCCAACGTGCGGGGTGTACGCTCCTTTACCAGAAATACTCCATGCAGTACATCTTCCAGTTCATTGATCATGAACTTTACCTGCGCCAGTATACTGCTTTGCTTTTGTACACCGATCAATTCGCGTACAGCATCGAGGTGGCGCTTCTCCAGCTCTGATAGTTTAACTTTATATTCAAGATTACTTTCAAAGGCAAGCTTGCTGATACCGATCAATACATCAGTTACTCCTCCGAAAGCGGAGAAGACTACAGCTACATCGCCTTTCAGATAAGGTTTGACTATTTCTACAACGGATTGTATTCGCGCAGGGGTAGCTACCGATGAGCCACCGAACTTTAATATCTTCATGAAATAATATTATCAGGTGTTTTTGTTGTCTGTTTACTGCTGATTAAAAATTCCATCTCCTGGAGGTGGACATAATCCTATGGGGCGGGGGTAAAATAATCACGGGTTACCCCGTAATAATAGTAATAATAGTAATGGTGATAATAATAGCAGTAACGGTAATGCAAGCAATAGCAATGCTTTTCACAGATGTGAAGAGCGAAGATGTTGCTATAGATTGTACTGCTTGCATAAGGCGCATCGAAATAATGAAATGATATACTTGATTGCAAACTATTTTTTTAGATTTTTGCACGAACTAACGGTTATTAGCGCTTTGTATGTGTTGAAGTGCTGAAGTATTCAGGTGTTGATGTAGTGAAAACGAACATTAACAATTATACCTTCATCTAACTTCAACACACCAACACATCAATACCTCAACACACAAGAATGCGTAAAAAGAAATTCCCACGAGAATCATTCGTCAGTATGACGGAGTTGGTGTTGCCGAACGATACCAATACATTGAACAACCTGATGGGCGGACGACTCATGCACTGGATGGATATAGTATCGGCTATTGCCGGACAGAAACATTCCAATAGTATTGTAGTTACTGCTTCGGTTGATAATATATCTTTCAAACATCCGATCAGACTCGGTAATGTGGTAACGTTAAAAGCAAAAGTTACCCGTGCTTTTAATTCATCGATGGAAATTCGCATTGATGTGGAAGCAGAAGATGTACCGACCGGACAAAAGTTTGAAAGCAACGCTGCCTACTTTACATTTGTAGCACTTGATAAAAACGGCAAGCCTACGGATGTACCGGAAGTAGAACCTGAAACAGACGAAGAGAAGGAACTCTATAACGGAGCCCTTCGCAGAAGACAACTTCGCCTGATACTCTCCGGAAGAATGAAACCGCAGGAAGCCAACGAACTTCGATCTATATTTGACATTAAAGAAGCGTGAGTCAATCATCTGCCATAGAAAGTCTTTACCAGGAAGAACTATACCAGTTACCTTCCCGCGTGCTCATCATCCTGTCTAAACCTTGGGAAACCCATTCGGAAGATGAACGCACCGTGCTTTCTAAAATGCTGGCAGCCGTACGACTCAACATGGGTTCGGTGCAAATCATTATCCGAAATGATTTTACCATCGAAGATTTATTACCATTAGCCCCGAGTAAAGTACTGGCATTAGGTGCGCAGCTCAAGTCATCCGCCAAGATGTATGAGCATCTCACCCTCAACGGAGTTTCTGTTATAGCTGCAGACTCTATCAGCAACCTGGACGATCTGAAAAAGAAAAATCTCTGGATCGCCCTCAAGCAGATGTTCGGGCTCTGATACAACTTCCTGCTTTTCAACGATCTTAGTATAGCGCTAACGTTAGCAATCGTTTGGCAGTTTGCCGTCTATTTATATCTTTGCGATTCTTGTAAAAAGCCATCCTGCCAAAACAAGGATGGTTTTTATGTATAAAACCAGATTCATAATTCTTAAACAATGAACAGTACGTTACTAATCATTCCTGCCTTGGGGATTGTCGGCCTGATCGCTATGGCAATCAAGTCAGCATGGGTCACTAAACAGGATGCCGGCGATGCTAAAATGCAAGAGTTGGCGGGCTATATTGCCAACGGAGCAATGGCCTTTTTAAAAGCTGAGTGGAAAGTTCTCGCTTATTTTGCTGTGATCGCAGCCATCCTTCTCGGCTGGTCAGGCACATTGGTAGAAGATTCTCATCCGATCATTGCTATCTCATTCCTTATTGGTGCAGTGCTCTCTGCTTTTGCCGGATATATCGGTATGAAGATCGCCACCAAAGCCAACGTGCGCACCACACAGGCAGCCCGCACAAGTTTAGCCCAGGCATTAAAAGTTTCCTTTACCGGAGGTTCGGTAATGGGTATAGGCGTTGCTGGTCTTGCCGTACTCGGCCTCGGTGGATTGTTCATTATATTCTATCAATACTTCGTTCCGGAAGGTGCAGCCGTCACCGGCAACGAAATGAAAAAAGCGATTGAAGTATTAGCAGGCTTTTCATTAGGTGCAGAATCTATAGCACTGTTTGCCCGCGTAGGCGGAGGTATATATACCAAAGCTGCAGACGTTGGTGCTGACCTGGTGGGTAAAGTTGAAGCCGGTATACCGGAAGACGATGTGCGCAACCCTGCTACTATTGCTGATAACGTTGGAGACAACGTAGGTGATGTGGCGGGTATGGGTGCCGACTTGTTTGGTTCTTATGTAGCCACTATTCTTGCTACCATGGTGTTGGGTCAGGAGATCGATGCTTCGGCTGATCACTTCGGTGGTCTCTCTCCTATACTGTTACCGATGTTGATTGCAGGTCTCGGACTGATCTTCTCTATTGTAGGCACATGGTTCGTTCGCATCTCGAAAGAAACTGACAGCGTACAGAAGGCTTTGAACATTGGTAACTGGTCGTCCATTATCATGACGGCTATAGCTTCATTCTTCGCTGTTAAATATTTACTGCCTGAAACACTCGTTCATCGTGGTGTGGAATTTACTTCTACCGATGTATTCATCGCGATCATAATCGGTTTGATTGTAGGTACTTTGATGAGTCTTATCACTGAATACTATACTGCGATGGGTAAACGTCCGGTGCTTTCCATCATCAAGCAATCCGGTACAGGTCATGCTACCAACATCATTGGTGGCTTATCAGTAGGTATGGAATCAACCGTAGCACCAATCTTTGTATTGGCAGGCGGTATTATAGCATCGTATGAATTTGCCGGCTTATACGGTGTAGCAATTGCTGCAGCCGGTATGATGGCCACGACAGCGATGCAGCTTGCTATAGATGCATTCGGTCCCATAGCCGACAACGCAGGGGGTATTGCTGAAATGAGTCAGCTTCCTGAAGAAGTACGTCATCGTACTGATAACCTGGATGCTGTTGGTAACACTACTGCAGCTACCGGTAAAGGTTTCGCTATTGCTTCCGCAGCGCTTACTTCGCTTGCATTGTTTGCTGCCTTCGTAGGTATATCCGGCATTACAGCCATCGATATATATAAAGCTCCTGTACTTGCAGGTTTGTTTGTAGGTGGTATGATCCCGTTCATCTTCTCATCACTCGCTATAGCGGCTGTAGGTCGTGCAGCGATGGATATGGTGAATGAAGTACGCAGACAGTTCCGCGAGATACCAGGCATCATGGAGTATAAATCAAAACCGGAATACGAGAAATGTGTGGCCATCTCAACCAAAGCCTCTATTCGTGAGATGATCGCTCCCGGTGCTATCGCACTTATTCTGCCGATCCTGGTTGGTTTTACGTTCGGTCCGGAAGTACTCGGAGGTATGCTGGCAGGTGTTACCGTATCCGGAGTATTGATGGGTATGTTCCAGTCGAATGCAGGTGGTGCGTGGGACAACGCTAAAAAATCTTTTGAAAAGGGAGTTGTTATCAACGGCCAAACATACTATAAGAAATCAGAGCCACACAAGGCATCTGTAACAGGCGATACTGTGGGCGATCCGTTCAAGGATACATCAGGTCCTTCCATGAACATCCTGATCAAGCTTACTTCTATCGTAGCGTTGATCATTGCACCGCACATCAGTCATAAAAATCACAGTGCTACCGTTCATACCGAATCGGTAAAAGCGAAAGTAGAAGTAGTCAGCGAAGCTGTGTCGAAATAAATCACGCTATACAGAATAGCAAACATCAAATTATAGGAGAGCCTCGGTAATGCCGGGGCTTTTTCTATTTTTGAAATAATTAACCCCTCAGCTTTCATGAAAATACTAACCCTTATACTCTTGCTGGCCGGAAATATAGGTCTGGCGCAGAAGTCGATCCTGGGCCAGTGGAAGTCTGTTGATGATTCTTCCGGAGAAGAAAAATCGATCGTTGATATCTTTGAAAAGGACGGGAAGGTTTTTGGAAAAATTATCAGGATATTTCCTGCGAAAGGAAAAGACCCAGATCCTGTCTGCACAAAATGTCCGGAAGATGATGCCCGCTTTAAAAAGAAGATCATCGGTATGGAGATCATTCAAGACATGGAGAAATCGGGAGAGGAATATTCTGAAGGGAATATTCTGGATCCGGAAGAAGGAAAGATTTACCGCTGCAAACTTTGGATCGAGGGCAAAGATCTGAAGGTGCGCGGATACTGGGGACCATTTTACAGAACGCAAACGTGGAAGAGGTTAAATTAGCCTGCTCTATTCGTTTATTCACAGAAAAAAACTATAAAAAAGGAACCCCAGTGGTTACAACCTCATTTTAAGATGGTATACAGGTCGAGTTCAAACATGGACGAAAAAGAGATCTTCGAGCGCATTTGTAAAGGCGATGAAAAGGCTCTGGAGTTCTTGTACAAGAAATATTACCGGATGATGACCAAACTGGTCATTACCAACAGCGGGACGGAAGAGGAGGCTCGGGATATTTACCAGGATGCATTAATCGTTTTCTGGCAGAAAGCAACATCGGGCAACCTGGTGATGACTTCGAAAATCAGTACCTATATCTATAGCATTTGCCAGAATTTATGGCGAAAGGAACTGGATCGAAAAAAACGCCTGTCGAATGAAGAAAAAGACTCAGCTGTTTCGTTAGATACTGAAACGGCTGAACGCGATAAAATAATTTTAAAGTGCATCGAGCAACTTGGAGAAACCTGCAAGAAAGTATTGATGTACTACTACTTCGAAGAAATGTCGATGCAGGAGATTGCAGACAAGTTGGGTTTTGCAAACACTGATACCGCCAAAACCAAGAAGTATAAATGTAAAATGAAATTAGATGAGTTAGTGAAAGCTCAGTATTCTGAGCGCGATTTTCTGGATTAAGTTATGGCATTAGAAAGAGATTTAGAATTACTGGACGACTACATCAGCAACAAGCTGAATGCCGAAGAGAGATCAGCATTCGAGCAAACGCTGCAGTCCAATCAGGAGCTGAAACGTGAACACGCGCTGCAACAGAAAGTAGCAGAAGGTCTTCGTCAGGCTCGTATACAAGAGTTGAAAACGATGCTGAATAATATACCGGTACCATCAACATCCGGAGGCGAGATTTCAGTCGGTGTAAAAACACTGGTTGGTGTAGTAGCTGCGGGGTTGGTAGCAACGGGAATATACTTCTACTTTAAGGGTAAAGAAGAAACGGCACCGCAGGCGCCTGTTACACAAACAGCACCTGAAACAAAAACGGATGTAACCAAAGCTGTTGAGCAGCCTGCTGAAACCACCGGTATATCTGCAGTAACACCTGCTACTACACCGGAGAATGAGCCTGCAGAAAAATCTTCTGCTGTAACAAAACCACAGGTAAAAGAAGAAACGACACAGGTTAGCAAACCAGCGATAACACCGAAGCAAAAAGATTCTACAGCAGAACACAAGATCGATGTGTTTGACCCGACTGAAGAAGCCGGCAACAAAGCACATACAGAAGGTGCCACTGCCGATGGAACGGTGAAAGCAAACAAATCGTCTATGACGGTAAAAACTGATAGCAACAACAAGAAGTATAACTTCCACTATCAATTCAAAAACGGAGAGCTATACCTCTACGGTCCGTTCGATAAGAAACTCATTGAGATCATGGAGTTCTTCAGCGAAAACAAACACACCGTTTTCCTCTTCCATGAAAACAAATATTATCTGCTGAACGAAGCTTCCGATAAAGTGAAGCCGCTCACAGCCATCACCGATCCTGCCCTGATCAAGAAATTGAAAGAGCATCGCGGAAATTGATTGACCAAACTCCACCAGGCCCCTGCCCACAAGCAGGGGCTTTTTGTTTTTATATATCTCTATTATACTGGCCATCGCAGGAATACTGCTCGGCTATTTGGTATTTTCTCCTAACTTTGGCGATTGACATGGAAAAGAGAGCCCGCAAAAAGAAGTTAGGTGGCTACCCGGGTATCGGTGTAGTGGTTAGTATAACACTGGCCCTGTTTGTTATCGGCTTGTTTGGTGTATTGATCATTTACTCGCAGGAACTTGAACACCAGGTCCGGCAGAACATCAAGATGCAGGTATACCTGAAATCCAATCTCACAGAAACACAACGCCTGCAAATCGAGAATAAACTTCTCTCGATGGACTTTGTAAACCGTGAAGAAGGCAAAGGTGTGGCGTTCTTCTCCAAGGAAGATGCCGCTAAGAAATTCATTGCCGAGACGGGCGAAGACTTTAAACAGTTCATTGGAGAAAATCCGCTGAAAGATGCCTACCTGGTAAATATCGATCCCAACTTCCACTCCAAAGCACAGATGGAAAAGATCAAAAGCGATCTCCAAAAGATGAACGGTGTGTTTGAAGTGTACTATGTAGAAGGGCTAATAGAATCAGTAAATAGTAACGTAACCAAACTCGGTTTTATACTGGCTGGCCTGATCTTATTATTACTGATAACGGTAGTGCTGCTGATCAACAACACACTTCGTCTCGCGCTATTCTCTCAGCGATTTCTTATTCGCAGTATGCAACTGGTGGGCGCCAAGCGCTGGTTTATACAACGTCCCTTCCTGGTGCGCGCTGCAACGTATGGGTTACTGGCCGGCTTCCTCACTTCCGCATTACTCTGGGCTCTATCCGACTATGCCCAGCGAAAGATTGAAGACCTTTCCCTGCTGCATAACCAGGAACACTTTATGATGCTGCTGGGTATATTGATTGTTATAGGAATGTTCGTAGCCGTGCTCGGCACCTTTTTCTCTATCAATCGCTACCTGCGCATGTCATTAGATCAATTGTATTAATTATATACTGATAAATAGAACGTACATGGAAAGTAAACTTCCTTTCGGCAAAAAGAACTATCAATGGATGATCATCGGTGTGGTTACACTCATCCTTGGATTCATCATCATGTCGCTGGATAAAGGACAACACGGTTTTGGTTTTCTGGGACTTACCCTCGGGCCTATCGTTGTTGTTGCCGGATTTGTCATGGAGATATACGCCATTCTTCATAAACCTGTCAAGTAAGAACAACGCATAACAACGTAACGCCTACCGGCCGAAACACGCTGCCGGTATTCTTTACGAGATATGAATCACCTCACATGAGTATTCTTCAAGCTATTATTCTGGCCATCATCGAAGGCATTACTGAATTTCTGCCTATATCTTCTACCGGGCACATGATTATAGGCTCTTCGCTTATGGGTATTGCCAGCGATCCGTTCACCAAAATGTTTACCGTAGCCATTCAACTCGGAGCCATCGTATCGGTGATCGTTCTTTACTGGAAACGTTTCTTTCAGTCGCTCGATTTTTATTTCAAACTGATTGTAGCATTTATACCAGCTGCTATTGCCGGCCTGCTCTTTAACGACATGATCGATGCATTGCTGGAAAGAGTAGATGTAGTAGGCTATACATTGCTGACAGGTGGTATATTTTTCCTTTTCGTTGACAAGATCTTTAAAGCAAATGAGACCAGCGAAAAGCAGGTAGACTACCCTGCCGCGCTCAAGATCGGAACGTTTCAGATCATTGCCATGATGCCCGGTGTATCACGGTCTGCTGCCACGATCATTGGCGGACTCACACAAAAACTAAACAAACGCACTGCGGCTGAATTTTCGTTCTTCCTCGCGGTGCCCACCATGTTTGCTGCTACTGCACTGAAGATGTTCAAGTACTTTAAGGATGGCGGTACATTTGGTTCCAACGAAATTACCTTGTTTGCCATCGGAAATATAGTGGCCTTTATTGTAGCGATGATCGCGATCAAATCCTTTATAACTTTCCTTACGAAGCACGGATTCAAACTCTTCGGATACTATCGCATTGTATTAGGCATTGTTATTCTTGTACTCTACTATCTTGGCGTAGGTCTCTCCATCGTATAATGGAAAATAAAACACCGGAAGAAGGCCGCGTGCTCCTCATCAACAAACCACTGAAGTGGACATCTTTTGATGTGGTGAACAAGCTTCGCTATATACTCAAGATGAAAAAAATCGGTCATGCCGGTACATTGGATCCGTTGGCCACGGGTCTGCTGATCATCTGCACCGGAAAGATGACCAAGCGCATCGAAGAGTTTATGGGGCAGGAAAAAGAATATACCGGTACATTTACCATCGGTAGCACAACACCCTCTCACGATCTGGAAACTGAAGTGAGTACTCCTATCGACATCTCGCACATTACAGAAAAAGTTATACACGAGGCAACCCTTTCCTTCATTGGCAACGTCAGTCAGTTGCCACCCATGCACTCAGCTATTCGCATTGGTGGTAAGCGGGCATACGAATTTGCGCGCAAAGGAAAGGAGATAGAATTGAAACCACGCGAAGTAGAGATACGTGAATTTGAAATTACCGGCATTGCACTTCCGGTTGTATC
>NZ_DATCSD010000313.1:0-66228 GCF_036568665.1 Ohtaekwangia sp.
TTAAAGGCAAACTGCTCTTCCATTTTAAAAAGCTCCGAGCTCGAAATGGGTATCATACTCCCCATCAATATAGCCAGGGGACTTTTATTGTAGAGTAAACTGGAAGTAAGATCGGTCGTAATTTTCAGTTCCGACTTCTCCAGGTATTCGATATAGTCTTTCGAAACAGCGTGATGCTGCAACGCATCGATCCAGCCTTCGTACTGATCAAAGTATATACGTATACGCAGCCACTTGTTGTCTTTGGAGCGATCAATTACTTCATAATGATCTCCAAACAGAAGCTGTGTTGTCTGCTCCGCTTTATCGGACGGCTCTGCACGTACCGATAGTACACTGAGGCGACAAACACCATAGTCTAAATTCTCCATTATGAAATTCCGGTTTATGTTAGCTTAATGCGGCTCAGCTCTCGCTTCGCATCACGTTCGCGAATACTGTCGCGCTTATCATGAAGTTTTTTACCACGGCCCAAAGCGATCTCCAGCTTTGCCAGACCACGGTCGTTAATGAACAAACGCGTAGGCACCAGCGTTAGTCCTTTCTCCTCTACTTTTCCTTCCAGCTTTTTAATCTCCGAGCGTTTCAACAGCAACTTTCTCTCGCGGGTAGCATCGTGATTATAGTGTGTGCCCTGTGCATACGGTGTTATGTTTATACCTTTTACAAACATCTCGCCATTGCTCAGGTAGCAGTAGCCATCCTGCAGATTTACTTTACCCTCGCGGATAGATTTAATTTCTGTGCCCGTCAGTACCATGCCTGCTACATACTTATCCAACAGCTCATATTGAAAGCTGGCCTGGCGGTTTTTGATATTGATATTATCTGAAAAACGTTGTTTCATGTTCTATACTGTAGAAGCGCCTGTAAATATTTTTATACTATACGCTCCTGGTTAATATTCTTTCGAGTTTCTCTTTCTTTAAAATTTTCTGCCCTGTACTTCCTGTCGCTATCAAGCGGTCGCCTGCTGTGGCCTCGCATGTGCAGATCAGTTCATGGCCATTCAACTGGCTGATCCTGGCCGTGAAGATAATCTCTTCTCCGATAAAGGCCGGACTTTTATGATCGATGCTGAGGTGCGTTCCTATACCTTCTTCATCTTCATCTTTCATCTCCAGCACAAACAACCGTGTTGACCATTCTATCTCCCGCGCCAGCACATACGTTGAACATACCGGGTGTACTGTTTCTCCATGAAACGCTGCTACATCTTCCGGCTTTACCGTATAGTGGTATTGCTTTATGGAAGATGAAGGTTGTTTCATTCGAGAGGTTTGAAGTTCAGGTTCAAGGTTTCAGGTTTATAGTTCAAGGTTGAAGTTCAGGGTTGAAATATATAGTTTTCCTTATACGGGCATGCGGGCCAGGGGTGTTACATCCAGCGGGCAGAACTCGCTTCTCAGGTATTTATAGTGTGCTGCCATGGCAATCATACCAGCATTGTCCGTACAATATTCAAAGGCCGGTATAAATATATTCCATCCTTGCTTCTCTCCCATCGCTTTCAACTCATTCCGTAATCCGCTGTTGGCAGAAACACCGCCTGCTATAGCAATGTTCCGGATACCGGTTTGTTCGCTGGCCTGTCGTACACGCGTGAGCAGCATCTGTACCAGGTGATGTTGCAGGCTTGCACAAATATCGTTTATATTCTCCTCTACAAAGTTGGGATTCTTTACTTTTTGATCTCTCAAAAAATACAAGAACGCAGTCTTGATGCCACTAAAAGAAAAGTCGAGCCCAGGCATAACCGTCTCTGAAAATTTATAGGCCTTCGGATTCCCCAGCTTGGCATACTTGTCTATCAGTGGCCCACCGGGATAAGGCAGTCCCATAATCTTGGCGGCTTTATCAAACGCTTCTCCCACAGCATCATCATGTGTCTGGCCGATCACGTGCATATCCAGATGATCTTTCACCACCACAATCTGTGTATGTCCTCCGCTCACCGTCAGGCAAAGAAACGGAAAGGATGGTTTCGGGTCGTCTATAAAATGTGCCAGCACGTGGGCTTGCATGTGGTTTACCTCTATCAATGGAATGTTCAATGCCATCGCTAAACCTTTGGCAAACGATACACCCACCAGTAATGCACCCATCAGTCCGGGCCCACGTGTGAACGCTATGGCATCGAGTTCTGTTTTGTGTACGCCCGACTTTTCCATGGCTTCGTTTACTACCGCTACTATGTTTTGCTGGTGAGCACGCGATGCCAGTTCAGGCACCACACCTCCGTATTTTTGGTGCACTGCCTGTGAGGCGATAATATTATTAAGTACCTTGCCGTTTCGTATAACGGAGGCAGATGTTTCATCGCACGAAGATTCAATGGCAAGGATAACGGGACGCATGTGTTGATAGAATGAACCGGCAAGTTATCAAAAATAAAATTCGAAAAATACTGGCTTACCTTTTTGCGAGCACAGTCTTCCTGCTTATCTCAGGATTTCTGGTATTGCAGATGCCGCCCGTACAGAACTGGCTTGCCTCACGCTTTCTGAAAGATTTTACCAAAGTAGTTGGCTTCCGCTCTACGGTAAAGGGTTTTCGTATGCTCTGGTTCGATCGACTCGAACTCACCGGGGTAAATATCTATGACCTGGAAGGCAACCGGATGATCGGTGCCAAAGAGATCATGATCAACTTCAAGTTGTCGCAGCTTATACAGGGCCGCGACATCAACATCGATGGTATTTATGTAGACAGTGCGCATGTATACCTTACCAAGATTCACGAGAGCGATACTTCCCGAAATCTGAACATCAATGTATTCATCGATCGGATCAACGAAGGTTATTCTTCCGGATCGGGTGGTACCGGCAAAGCTCCACGCATTAATATAGGGGAAGCCTTTCTCAATCAAAGTCAGTTTACCTATATCAACCAGGACCGCGACTCTATTCATAACGGTTTCGACTATAATCACTTCTCACTGGCTGTAGACGAAGGTCACCTGAACAGCTTTGTGGTGCTGGGCGATACCACGGAGTTCCAGGTAAGTACACTGATCGCGCAAGACCTCAAGACTAAATTTACGGTTAAGCAACTGTCAACGTTCTTTCGCATTTCGCAGTTAGGCATGGAGTTTACAGGACTCAACGCACAGGCTGGTGAAAGCACTATATCAGATACGATCATCTTCCGCTACAATGCTCAACGAGACCTCAATGATTTTGTTGATAAGGTAAAGATCCATGCGAATCTGACGAACACGATCATCGATCCGAAAGATCTCGACCTGTTTGCTCCGGGTGTGCATCGTATCACACAGCCCCTCAAACTCAGCGGTATATTTAATGGCCGCGTAGATAAATTCAAGCTCAGTAAAATGCAGCTCGGTATAGGCAACACAAGTTTGAATGGTTCGCTGGATATGGAAGGGTTGCCCAACTTTAATGAAACGTTCATTAACCTGAACATGAACAATTCGAAGTTCGATCCGCGCGACCTCGCCTTTCTTTTCAACGATCGTACACTCGACAGGCTTCGTCCATTAGGTATACTTAATATGCACGGGCAGTTTCTGGGTTACCCGACTGACTTTGTTGCCAATGGTACATTCTCGGGCAAGCTGGGTATTATACGTTCGGATATAAACCTGAAAGTAAATGAAGAGAACATCGACTACTCGGTATATAAAGGAAAGATATCACTGTCGTCCTTTGATCTCGGCACCTACCTGAACGATACTGCGTTTTACCAACGCGTAACGCTTGACGGGCAAGTGAGCGGTAAAGGACTGACACAGCGCACTGCCGACTTCCTGTTGAATGGCAAGATCAGTTCGATCGGTATAAAAGGATATAACTATACCAACATTACTACCGATGCGCGTTTTGCTACCGGCTTGTTCCGCGGATTGGTAAAGATCAATGACCCGAATCTTGAATTGACGGTGCGCGGTTCGATGGACTTGCGTGACGAACGAAACGAGATACGTTTTCAGGCACAGCTTGATACGGCATACCTGCATCGCCTGAAGTTATCGAAAGATAGTCTCTTCATTCACGCTATAGCGGAAGCCGACTTTCAGGGATTAACGCTCGACTCACTCAAAGGTACTGCTCACCTGCGTGACCTTGTAGTACTCTATAAGGACAAGTGGCTTTCATTAAACGATGTGCAGGTTGACGCCCAGCGCGACCGTGGTAACAGGCTTTTCAAAGTACAATCTACTCTCGTTGATCTGGAAGCACGCGGTAATTATTATTACTCCGATATATCTTCGGATGTACAGTTACTGATAAAGGAAATCCTCCTCAACATCCGAAACGACAAGCATGAGATTGCTGAGTATTATAGTCAGAAAGCACGCAGACCGAAAACATACGAAGCGCGCATCTCGGTTGATCTGAAAAATATTACACCCATTGCCGAACTGTTCAATGCGGATGTACACTTATCGCCCAACACAAGGTTCGATGGTAAATTTACCAGCGGCCGCACTACGATCTTTAATATATACTCACAGTTCGATTCGCTGAAGTATGAAGGAAAAACCTTTGTGAAATCGGCTGTAGAACTTACCGTATCTAAAATTACTGATAGCACGAGCGTACTCTCCATGCTCACGATCAATTCGGATAAACAACTGCTGAGTAAAAATCTGCAGACAAAGAATTTACTCGCAGAAGCTATCTGGAACAGAAACCATATTGATTTCTCGCTGGATGCTGATCATGACGGCCAATCAAACTATATACGCCTGCAGGGAGATGTTGATTTTCAGAAAGACAGTACGGTAATATCAATGCATCCATCGGAACTGCAACTGCTGGAACGCAAGTGGCACTTTAGCGATAACAACTATATATCGGTGCGCGGCAGTGACTGGGGATTTTCAAATCTTGCACTGATGAACGATCAGCAGTCGATTAAAGTAGATGGTATGATATCGCAAGACCCATCGAAGATTATTACCCTTACCATCGACAATCTCGAGCTGTCGCTCTTTAATGTACTGACGAATAAAAAAATAAAAGGCATTACCGATGCCGATATCAACATGAGTAACTACTACAAGAAGCCGGTTATTCAAAACGACATCAGCATTCGGGAGTTTACGGTGGATGATTTCCTGGTGGGCGACATCATGGGTAAAAATCATTGGGATACGCTGGATCACAAGCTCGACATAAATATGTATGTAGACCGGATGGGAACTCGCATTGTTAACCTCACAGGCGATTACAATCCTTCGCGTGCAGACAGTCCGTTGAACATTACAGCTAACCTGGATAAAGCCGAGCTAAAGATTGTGCAGCCATTCCTTGAAGAATTTTTCACGCACATCGATGGTACTGTTTCCGGAGCGTTCAGCATTACCGGTCAACTGAATGAACCCGAGATTCGTGGCGAAGGTAAAGTGGCTGACGGGCAGATCATGATCAACTACCTGAAAACGCTATATCGCTTTACCGGCATCATTGGCCTCACGCCTACTTCTATATTCTTTAAGGACATTGAGCTTACCGATATACTTCGCAACAAAGGAAAGTTAAACGGTGCTATCACACATCGCAACTTCTATAGCATGGGTATAAACATGAAAGCGGAGTTTAAAAATTTCCAGGTACTTAACACAGCCATGAAAGATAACAGTCTCTTCTACGGGCAGGCGTATGCCACGGGCGATGTAAGCTTCACCGGTCCGCTCAGCAACCTGGAGATTTCATCCAACGTCCGCACAGAAAAAAATACGCATATATATATACCGCTCAGCGGTTCATCTTCTGTTGATAAAAAAGAGTTTATCACCTTCGTCAATTTCAAGGATACAACCTTTACCAAAACCGTAAATCATCCGGTTACCAAAAAAGTTAATATTACCGGTTTATCATTCAACCTCAACCTCGATGTAACACCTGATGCCTATTGCGAGATCATCTTCGATATGAAGTCGGGCGACATCATTCGTGGTCGCGGTGTAGGAGATCTTCGTCTGCAGCTCGATACAAAAGGAGAGTTCAATATGTTTGGTCCGTTCGAGTTCACCGAAGGGTTCTACAACTTTACACTATACGATATCATCAACAAAGAATTTATTATCAAGAAAGGAAGTCGCATTACCTGGTATGGCGATCCATACAAAGCCACGGTAGATATAGACGCAACCTATAATCAGTTAGCATCATTCGCCCCGCTGGTAGCGATGAACGATCCTTCTATAAAACTTTCGGAAGCACCACAATTACAACGCCGTTACCCGGTAATGGTATTACTCTCGCTCGATGGACCAATGCTGGCACCCGAGATAAATTTTGATATAGTAGCAAAAGACCTTCCGAAGAACGTAACCTCTAACTCCGGCCAGGTATATAATCTCGACCTGTTGTTTACCGCCTTCAAGAATAAACTGGATGAACAGGAATTGAAGCGACAGGTATTCAGTCTCATTGTACTGCGCAAGTTCTCTCCGGCCGAAGCGTTGAGCACCAGCGGGTCCGTTGTAAACAGTCTCAGCGAATTATTCTCCAATCAACTCAGCCACTGGATGAGCCAGGTGGATGAAGACCTCGTGGTAGATGTAGATATAGGGTCTATGGATGCCGAGAGCTTTAATACATTTCAGTTGCGTATGTCCTATACATTCCTCAACGGTCGCTTGCGCGTAACCGGTGATGGAACCTATAATAATATGAACTCCGCCACGAGCAACGCCACGCAACAGAACCCTTCGAGTCTTGCAGGTGACTGGACGGTTGACTATATGTTAACGGCCGATGGCAAGCTGCGGGTAAAGATGTATAGTCGCACCAACGTAAACCCTATACTTAGCTCGGTTAATAACCAGACGGCTATGACTACGGGGGCGAGTCTCATTCACACACAAAGCTTCAATGAGATACGCGACCTCTGGGTATCGGAACGGAAGAAACGCAAGAAGCAGCAACAATCCGAAGAACAGAAACCCGATGCTAACAAAGATGCAATCAAGGAAGAAGAAGGCGATGGTACGGAGTAAATGGATCGCGATCTTTTTGTTAGCTCCTTCCCTGTTGTTGGCGCAATCTGATTCTATACCGGCCGTTAACAAAAAACGACTGCGTGCCTTTACCATTACTTCTATTGCGGGCTATAGCGCAGCATTAACAGGTTTAAATTATCTCTGGTATAAAGATTCAAACCGCGAATCGTTTCACTTCTTTAACGATAACGCAGAGTGGAAACAAGTAGACAAGATTGGTCATTTTTACTCAGCATTTTACCTGAGCTATGGTACATCGCGCGGTTTGCAGTGGAGCCGTATGCCGGCACGCAAGGCCGATCTTATAGGAGCGCTCGCAGGCTTTGCTGTATTGGTACCCGTAGAGATCTTCGATGGATTCTCGGATGAATACGGTGCCTCTACAGGCGATCTTATTGCTGATGCTGCGGGAGCTGCCTTCTATCTCGGACAAACGCGACTATGGAATGAAGTACGTATATACCCGAAGTTCTCCTTTCATCGCACAGGCTATGCGCCACAGCGTCCGGATCTTTTAGGCGAAGGATTATCGGGCGAGATACTCAAAGACTATAACGGCCAAACGTATTGGTTCTCGGCAGATATGGATAAGTTTATGCGCTTTCCGAAATGGCTGAATATAGCCGTGGGCTATGGTGCGCAAGGTATGCTATATGCCCGCGATAATCAGAATATAGCAGCCGGCTATGCGCCACCTTATCGACAATATTACCTGGCGCTCGACTTCGATCTCTCGGCTATCAAGACCCGCTCGAAGGTTGTGAAGACACTCATCTTTATTGCCAACATGGTAAAGTTACCGGCCCCCACAGTGGAGTTCTCATCGCATGGTACGCGGTTCCACGCCTTTTATTTTTAACGGCTCTGCCTGCTTCCAGGCGCTGTTACCAAATGATTTACAGTTGTTTGATTCTAAATGCGCCAACTATTTTCTAACTTCCGGTATTAACCCTAATCTCACTGTTTATGGTAGCAACATTACCCGGCATTATGTATTATGTTGAGCAATACGCTGAACATATTGGAGGCCAGTACACCGACTATGATCACACCCGTTCTGTGATCGTTGTACCGTTAAATTCCAGTCGCTTTCAAACTGTATTGGCAAGTGTACAGATCAGTCCTGTCTCCGGTCGTGAGCAGGCGCTCTTCACATCGAAAGTATGTGAGTTCTCTCCATCCCTTGATCTGAAGGCATTGCTTGAACGAAATGCAAGCTTTGATTACAGCAAATTTATTCTCGAAGACGGCTATCTGAAAGTGGAATCTTCCTGCCTCGCAGAAACTGTATCGGAAGAACAGGTTCGCGAAATGATCCAGGAAGTAGCACAACTGGCAGATCACTATGAGATGAAGCTCACGGGCAAAGACATTCATTAGTCGTTGGCCGTGAATCGTTATCCGTTAATGGTTACTCGTTAAGAGTGGATCGTTATACGTCTGAAGAATACGCTGTAAAAAAGAAACCTCGAAGTTATTTGCTTCGAGGTTTCTTTTTTGTGCTATACTATATATCTGCTTCTGTTAACGACTCACGGATAACGAATAACCATTAACGGATAACAGAAAACCGAATATCGAACAAGGAACACCGATCAACGAATAATGAAGTATAAATGCCGCCTTCTAACGAATAACCGTTAACTGATAACGATTAACGATAACTAAATCCGTTACTTCTTCACAAATCGCGCTACCTGTCCCTTCTGATTCTTCACCAGGTATACACCTGCAGGAAGTTTGCTCACGTCTACATTCTTCACACCATCGGCTTTCATAACAATTACATCGAGGCTGCTGATGATCACGACATTTGCTTTTTGATTGAAATATAGTGTTTCATTGCCAACCGGGTTGGGATATAGCGTAAATGCCGGGTCCGCTGTTCCTTTACGGGTCAGCGATGTTATCCACGATGCTGATTTACCATCAAAGTCGGTTTGTGTTAAGCGATAGTATGATAATCCGGGATACGGTTCTTCATCAACAAAATTATAGGTCTTGCGAATGGTAGAGTTACCGGCTCCATCAATAGTCGTTATATATTCAAAATCCAACCCGGTAGATGAGCGCTCCAGCGTAAAGTAATCGTTGTTGATCTCGGTGTCTACAATCCAGTTAACCAAAGCAGTTGCTCCGTTGTCTTGTGCCCAGAATTTTTCGAGTGTTATCGGCAGTGGATTGGTTGGCGCTGTCGATGCCAACGTAAACGGACTAAAGCTGGTAACAGCAGCCGAGGTTGGTATAGTGCCGTTGGAAGTAGAACCACTAGCCCCACCGTTGCCATGACTTACCCATCCTGTACCATTCCAGCGTGCTACACGCAGGTCTGCCAGGTTTGTTATATACCCGGCACCACCGCAGGCATTTTCATTCCAGCTTAATGTAACCACTACGTTAGAGCCACCGGCTGCACGATCCAGTATCCAATATTCACAACCGCTTACCGTATAGAAGCTCGGATCCCAGGTAGCTTTACCACCATACGTCTGGCCAGTGAGAAAATATTGCGCAGTAAATTGCGATGATGCGGCAGGTGCAGCAATAGATATAGGTCTGTAATAATTACCGGCTCCTACCGGGAATGTAAATGCTGTCGTACCCGTCTTCCGCACCGGGCCATTTACATAGCTGTTGTTATTTGCACCACTCACAGATGTACCCGCAGGGAACAGCAGTAATGCCGTGGATGAACTGTTAAGTATACCTGAAGTAAAGGTAGCACTCGCGCCAATACTGATGTCTGTATTAAGTGTAACGGTGTTGGAAGTTTTGTTCATCACCAAACGTTGAAATACAGGCGTAACAGAGCCTGCTGTTTTACTGATAGCCTGTGCGTTGCTTCCGGTTGTTTGTATAATGCCGGTTCCCCCACCCAACGTTAAGGTTGTTGTACTGTTGATCGTGATATCGCCAGCAAAATTGTTGGTTTGATTATAGGCTGGTAAAAATGCTCCGCTTGATAGTTTGGAAAATGTTACCGCACCATTATAGGTATCGCCTGTTCCGTTTGCCAACAGCCATTGCGCTGTACTGTTGTTGATCAGCACCGTAGTTCCGTTAAAGGTGTTACCTCCGCTGGAAGTATTGGTAGTGACACCATTCTTCTGTACAGTAGCCGCACCGTTGAATGTAGCTCCGTTCAGCAACACCTGAGGCGATGTAGCCGTAACATCGCCATTGAACTGTACAGTAGGACCAAGCTGAAGTAATGCCGAACCCGTAAGTATAACATTCTGCGCGGTGCTTCCGGCTTGTGTAAAGCGTTGCATCCACAACGTTCCGGTTGTGAAACCAGTAGCTCCCACCGATATCGTTTTACCACTTGCAAGAGTAGCCGAACCGGATGTGTTTTCGCAGAAATATACTCCTGTGCCGGATGTACTGTTCACCGCTATATTTCCGTTGAATGCGTTGCTTCCTGAAAAAGCAGAGCGGATATACCCGGTTCCGGTGTTAGTCAGCGTTACATCACCATTGTAAGTACTGGCCGACAACAGTTCCAGCAGTATGGTGCTTGAACCACTGCTTATCAAAGTAGCCGTACCATTAAATGTATTGTTACCGTTAGTATATAATTGAGCACTGCTGCTGTTTGTAATGATAGCACTGCCTCCAAAAGTATTATTTCCTAAACCTGTATTGTTAGTGGCTCCGTATTTTTCGAGCAATGTAGTAGCCCCGTTGTAGCTGCATCCATCCAGGTATAATTGAGAGCCTTTAAAATCAACATTCCCATCAAAGCTTGAGGCTGGCCCTACGCGTAATATAGATGCGACATTCAAAGTCTGTGCAGTGCTACCGGTTTGCGTAAAGCGTGCGAGGCGCAATTCACCGGAAGTAAACCCGGAAGCACCAATAGCGATGGTCTTTCCTGCAGCAAGCGTAGATGTACCACCGTTCGATCCGAAATATACTCCACTCCCCGATGTTGCATTCACCGTAATGTTTCCATTATATACTGTACCCGCTACGTTGTCAGACAACAATATATAGGATGCCGTGCTGTTGTTATTCAGTGTAAGATCATTATTGAATGAATCGAGTGTAGTAACCCCGGAGCGTAACCATCCGCTGCCAGAGTTGGTCAAGGTAGTTACACCATTGAAGATATTGCTTCCGTTACTGTCATCGTTAGTAGCACCGGTCTTTTCGAGCAGCGTCACACCATTGTAAGTACATCCGTTCAAAAATAAACGTGGCGCTTTGAAATTAACATTACCATTAAACGTAGATGTAGGCCCGAGATATAGCGAGCTTGTTCCCGTTAATGTAAGACTTTGAGGCGTTGTTCCCAGCTGAGTAAAGTGTATCAGACTGAGTCTTCCTGTGGTAAGTCCGCTGCTGCCAACCGAAATAGTTTTCGTGTCAGCCAGTGTAGCCGTACCGGTACTTTCGCAGAAAAATATACCGGTTCCTCCTGTTGAGTTCACCACTATATTTCCACCAAAGGTGTTTGTTCCTAAATATCCGATGCGAATAGAAGAAGAACCGGTATTAGTAAAGGTAACGTCATTGTTATACGTACCACCGGAGTAACGCTCCAGGAGTATATCAGCCGAACCACTGTTGATGATCGAAGTAACACCGTTAAATATATTGTCGCCATTGGTGCGCAGGTAGCCGCTGCCACTATTCACAATAGTAGTTGTCCCTCCAAAAACATTGGCTCCTGTACCTATATTGGCAGTGGCTCCGGTTTTCTCCAGGTAAGCTGCTCCATTATAAGAAGCACCATCCAGGTATAATTGTGGCGATCTAAAATCAACATTGCCATTGAATGTACTGGTTGGTCCTACACGCAGCAGGGCTGTTCCTGTAAGAGCAAGTGTCTGGGCTGTATTGCCTACTTGTGTGAAGCGACTCAGACGCAATTCACCGGAAGAGAAACCACCTGCTCCCACGGCTATCGTATAACCATCCGAAAGTGTTGCCGTAGCACCGTTGGTCTCTGCAAAATATATAGCCGTACCGGTAGTGTTACTTACCGATACATTTCCACTAAAGGTAGTGCTGCCTGCATAAGCCATGCGTATACTGGACGTACCGTTGTTGATCAATGTAAGATCACTATTGTAAACACTGCCTGAAGTATACTCAAGAAGAATCTGGTTACCGGTACTCAGCAACGTAGCAGGTCCGTTAAAAGTGTTGCTTCCATTGGTATACAGAAAAGAAGAACCGCTGTTTACAATAGTAGTGTTTCCTGAAAATATATTTCCGCCAAGTCCGGTGTTACCATTGGCGCCTGTTTTCTCCAGGTAGTTTGTAGTACCGTTGTAAGTAGCTCCATCCAGGAGAAGTTGTGGTGCTTTAAAATTTACATCGCCACCGAAAGTAGTACTCGAGCCTACACGTAATATCGATGAAGCTCCTCCTAAGGCAAGCGTTGATGCGGCTGTTCCCAGCTGAGTAAATCTGCGGAATCGTAATTCACCCGAAGTAAAACCTGTGGCTCCTATGGAAACACTTTTACCCGCGGCCAGCACAGAACTCCCGGCTGTGTTATTGGAGAAGTATATACCTGTGCCAGAAGAAGCATTCAGAATTATATTGCCATTGAAATTATTCGGACCCGAATTGTGTGCAAGGTAAATCAGGTTCGATCCTGAATTGGTTACCGTAAGATCACCACTGAATGTATCAGCCGTTGTATTCGCCAACAGAAAATAACCCGAGCCTGAATTAACGATGGTCGCAGTGCCGCTAAACGTATTGCCGCCATTGCTGGCATCATCAGTTGCTCCGGTCTTTTCAATATAGGCCGATCCGCCATAGGTACATCCATGTAATCGAACACGAGGCGAAGCAAATGTTACATCGCCTCCTATCGATGAGCCGGGACCAATCTGTAGTATAGCATTGCCGGTAAAGGTAAGCGACACCGGTGTAGTTCCGTTTTGTGTAAAGTTTGAAAGCTGGAATGTTCCGGCAGAAAATCCGGCAGCACCAACAGTTATAGTATAGCCCGGCATCATCGTAACAGTTCCGGTTCCTGCAGCCATATCTATACCTGCAGATGTAGTACTGTTGATCGTTACATTGTTATTGAAAATAACATCGCCTAAGTTACCAACAAAGAACTCACCGTTATTCGAAGAGCTGGAAGTAAAAATTACCGGGCCGTTAAAAGTTGTCAGTGTACCTGCGTCGTAGCTGATGTGTACATCACTGGTGTTACCATCACTGGTAAAAGAGGTGGTCCCGTTAAAGGTTACTGAAGAACCTGTGAGTCGCGATACCTGCACGCGGTTGGCATCTACCGTAGGATCACCCGAACTATAGAATGTAGCATTCGCATTGAAGACGGTTCCGGCAGAGCTTTGCCCTACACGAATACGACCACCGCCCAATGCATGAAAGGTAGCATCCGCCTGGAATGTATCGCCTGCATCGGCACTGTTCGAGCCGAGCACAAGATCAGCATCACCCGTGTTTGTGAAGTCCGTTACACCCATGAAGAGATTTCCTCCACGTGAATTACCCGTATTGCTGTCGCTGGTTTGTGTAAAGGTTCCGGTGTTGTTAAAGGTACTGCTGTTAAAAATCAGCACCGGAGAAGAAGTTGTTAACGCACCATTGAAGACAGAAGAGGGTCCTAACGTAAGTGTAGCCGTACCGTTGCCTGCCAGTATAAGCGACTGACTTGTACCGCCTGCCTGCGTAAAGCTCGATAATTGTAAATTACCACATCCCGAAGCACCATAACTCGCTACACTGATGGTTTGCCCTGCGGCCAGTGTTGAAGAACCTCCGTTATACCCGAAGATCACCGAGCCGGTAGAGTTATAGTTAATCGAAACAGAACCGTTGAGTATATTTCCTGCAGAAGCCCGCGCGATCATGATAGCAGCGGTACTGTTGCTATTGATCGTTACAGCACCATTGAAAGTATCAGGAGATGTTCCTCCTAATTGCAACTGGCCCGAGCCTGTGTTGGTAAGAGTAACTGCACCGCCAAATGTATTTCCACCGGTACCATTATCATTGGTAGCACCGCTTTTCGTAATGTCTATATCTGCTGTAAAAACTGATCCGCTGAACAGCACACGGCCTGAACTACCATTAACCGTAGCAGTAAATTGTGTTCCCTGAAAGGTTGTAAGACCGGCCGTGTTCAACGTTAGCGAACCGGTAGCCCCCGAGTTGGAAACTGTACCAACTGCAAAGTTATTGGTACCCGTGGTGGTGAGTATATTTCCATTGAGATCAATTGTGCCGGTATAATTTGTAATCATCGACATGCCGCCAACGGTCGGGCTAATGTCCAGCACGCAGGTTCCGGTTCTTCCTCCCGCACCATCAAAGATGGCTACATTTCCGCTGCCGGGTACAGATGCTCCCCCGGTTCCTCCGGAGGCCGTTGACCAGTTTGCAGAATTGTTCCAGTTAGACGATACGGTTGATATCCAATAGCGATTTTGAGCTATCCCTTGATAGGAAATGAATAGCGCGGCCATTACAGCCAGGAGGTAAATTTTTTTCATGGTTTTGGGCTCCCAGGAATTTTATGCCAATATATAACGAATTGGTACGAGTGGTAACATATATGTTTAAATTATCACTTCTAGCATGGTAATGGCGATTAAATTCCACGTATTACGTGAGACATATTCCAGCGTGTTACTGCGTTTAGGCTATACGTTGGAATCAAATCTCTAAAAGAGACAATCAATTCCCCGGCATATTTCGGATCTTATTACCTTTGCATCAGCAAGCCGCCTTATCGCTCTCGCAAGAGGGAGGAAAGTCCGGGCAACACAGGGCAGCGTACTTCCTAACAGGAAGGTCTTGTTGAGTTATATCAGCGGGAACAGACAGTGCCACAGAAAACAAACTACCTGATCCCGACTTGTCGGGATTGGGAAAAGGTGAAAAGGTGAGGTAAGAGCTCACCGCTCTGATGGTGACATGAGAGGCATGGTAAACCTTACGCGTTGAAAGGTCAAATAGGCTTCGGTTGGAGCGGCTCGTTCCATATATCAGCAATGATATATACCGAAGCGGGTAGACTGATTGATTCCGGCTGTGAGGCCAGGAACAGATAAATGATAAGGACTCCCGCTCTGCGGGATGACAGAACCCGGCTTATAAGCTTGTTATTTTTAAACCTGCTTCGCGAATGCCCAGCAGGTTTATTTATTTTAGCACACTGGCTTCAACGGTTAATCGCTATCCGGTAATCGTTAAGCTTAACCAAAAATCTATGGCAAAAATTCTCATCATCGAAGACGACAACAAGATCCGCGCAATACTGAAAGAGATTCTGGAAGAAAAAGAACACGATGTTCAGGAAGCAGCAGACGGACAGGAAGGATTTAAAAAACTGGAACAAGGTAATTTTGATCTTTGCATCTGCGATATAAAAATGCCCAAGATGGATGGCCTCGAAGTTTTAGAGAAAGCCAAAGAAGCCGGTATATCTTCCAACTTCATTATTATATCGGCACACGGTACGATCGATGTAGCGGTGGAAGCGGTGAAAAAAGGTGCGTTCGATTTTCTGCAAAAACCTTTTGACCTCGGGCGCCTGGAGATAACGTTGCGAAATGCACTCGATAAATCCAGCCTTGTTAAAGAGACCAAGACGTTAAAGAAAAAGATATCGAAGAAATTCGACATGATCGGTGAGTCTGCTCCTATACTTGAAGTAAAGGAGATGATCGAAAAGGTAGCGCCTACCGATGCACGTGTGTTGGTGAATGGCCCTAACGGTTCGGGGAAAGAATTAGTGGCGAGATGGATACACGAGAAGAGCAAGCGCGCAGACGGACCATTGATCGAAGTAAACTGCGCAGCAATACCATCGGAATTAATCGAGAGTGAATTGTTCGGACACGAGAAAGGTTCATTTACTTCGGCTATCAAACAACGCCTGGGTAAATTTGAATTGGCGGAGAATGGCACGTTATTTCTCGATGAGATAGGCGACATGAGTTTATCGGCACAAGCCAAAGTATTACGCGCACTGCAAGAGAGTAAAATATCGCGCGTGGGTGGCGATAAGGAGATCACGGTAAATGTACGTGTAGTAGCAGCTACTAATAAAGATTTGCGAAAGGAAATTGAAGAGAATCGTTTTCGCGAAGATTTGTACCATCGCCTCAGTGTAATTGTTATTAAAGTACCAGCTCTCAACGACCGGAAGGAAGATATACCCTTACTGGTTGATAAATTTCTGCAGGATATAGCGGATGAATACGGAGCGAAAAAGAAATCGATCAACGCAAAGGCTATTACACAATTAAAGGAACACAACTGGACGGGTAACATACGCGAACTGCGCAACGTGGTGGAGCGACTGGTAATTATGAGTGGTGACGAGATTTCGCAGGAGGACGTTAAAAAATATATTTAGCCTCTGCACGTCTATACTACCGGATCAGTTCACCAGCATTCTTTATGAGCACAATCAAAAAGATCGCTTTTATTGGAGCTACCGGTATGATAGGCAAGCCAGTAGCCCTTGCGTTGCACCGGGCCGGTTATGAAATTACCGTGCTAGCTCGCGACAGCACCAAAGCCCGCACTATATTTCCCGAAGATATTCATATTCAGCAGGGCGACATAAAGCATATAGCCGATCTGCAAAAACTCTTTAAAGGTCAGGATGCGATCTATATAAATCTGAACCTTAACCTGAATGATGGCGCAGGCGCGTGGCATTCTGAACGCGAAGGGTTGGATAATATACTTGCTGCGGCAAAAGAATTCTCTATAAAACGTATAGCCATGACCAGCTCGGTAGTTAAAAATTACCAGGGCATGAATGGATTTAAATGGTGGGTATTCGATCTGAAACAACAGGCTATCGAAAAGATCAAAGCATCGGGTATACCTTATACCATCTTTTACCCTTCTACATTTATGGAAAACTTCATAAGCACGTATCGAAGAGGTAACAAGATTTTACTGGCTGGCACTTCGCATCACAAAATGTATTTCATTGCTGGCAGTGATTTCGGTAAACAGGTTGGTCGCGCACTTGAATTACCGGAGACTGAAAACAAAGAATATATCATACAAGGCCCAGAAGGTTTTACGGCCGATGAAGCTGCTGAAGTGTTCATCAAACATGCTCCGGATACTACACTGAAAATATCACGGGCTCCGCTGGGACTATTAAAATTTATAGGCATGTTCAGCAACTCCGTGAACTATGGTCACAAAATTATCTATGCGCTGAATAATTACCCGGAGAAATTTGAGAGTACAGAGACGTGGAATCTGCTCGGTAAACCAACTGTAACGCTAACTGACTACGCCAAATCCGGAGGAAGTATATAAATTAAATTATATAGCTATAGTCCGGTAAGATCCCACGGCAATGATGCATCGTAGCGAATCTCTCCTTTTGTTACCTTGAGTGGCGAAGGTATATTATCTTCATATATAGCACCTGTGCCTAAGCCCTGCGGTATAGCGATAGCATATTCTGCTGTGAATTGACAGATCGCATTCAAACCTATACTTGACTCGAGCGCAGAAGTTATCCACCAACCTATACCAGCCTGCTCCGCCATACTGATCCACTCGCGACAACCCTGCAGTCCGCCATGTAGTGTTGGTTTAAGAATAATATAGGGCGGGTTCATTTGCTTTAGTAATGCACTGCGTGCGTCACCTTCTATACCGATCAGCTCTTCATCGAAAGCTATAGGTATGGGAGACTTGCGACACAGTTCTTCCATCTCGGGCTGTCCTTGCTTTATAGGCTGTTCGATGGAGTGGATCTTGAAGCGCGAAAGCTCTGTGAGCTTAAACAACACTTCCTCTATTTTAAAAGCTCCGTTGGCGTCTAGCCGTATCGTGAGTTGCTCGCGATAGAAGCGCTTGCGGATATAGTCAAGCACATCCATCTCCTTATCAAAATTCAGTCCGCCCACCTTCAGTTTTATACAGGTAAATCCCTGCGCAACTTTTTCGCTGATCTGGTGCAGCATAAAATCCAGATCGCCCATCCAGATAAGACCGTTGATAGGTATAGATTTACCCTGCACAAATTCATTATTGAAGATCACACGCTTGCCTCCGTTTTGCAGATCAAGCAAAGCAGTCTCCAGTCCAAAGATGATAGAAGGAAAACCGGATGGTACAATGTGTTGGAGTGTTGAGGTGTTGAGGTGTTGAAGTGAGTAGGATGCCAGTTTATTCAATACATCCTGAAGAACTTGTTCGAAGTCGGGGCGGTCATCTATACTGAGGCCGGGGAGTGGGCCGCATTCGCCCATACCTTTTATAGCCGGGTTGGCATCATCCCATAGCGTAATGAACCACGAGATCTTATCACGCATCAATCCACGCGATGTCCTTGCCTTGAAATTGAACTGAAACGTTTTCTTTTGGTAGGATGCCTGCAGCGCCATGTTAAAATTTGAAAAACGAAAATAAGGTTTTCAGATTAACTTTGAAGCGCTTATGAAAGAACTGAACATAAACGATTTTACATACGACCTGCCCGCAGACCGCATTGCGCTATACCCGTTGGATAAACGCGATCAATCCAAACTGCTGGTATACCGAAAAGGCACCATCCTGCATCAACAGTTCAGTTCGCTCACAGATTTTATTCCGGCCAATGCCACACTGTTCTTTAACGATACCAAAGTAATACCGGCACGTTTACATTTTACCAAAGATACCGGTGCTACTATAGAAGTGTTTCTGTTACACCCTGTGGCTCCTTCTACGCTTTTGGTAGAAGCCATGCAGACACAGGATACCTGCACCTGGAAATGTACTATCGGAAACCTGAAGCGCTGGACGGAAGGATCATCACTCAAAAAAAATATTGATCCTTTTACAGTAACCGCCAGCCTCCTCAATCGCGAAGAAGGCATCGTAGAGTTTCAATGGACACCTGGAGTATCTTTTGCCGAGATCATTTCACGCTCAGGCGAAACGCCACTCCCACCCTACCTGAAACGCAAAGCCGAAGCTTCTGACCGCGACCGCTATCAAACGGTATATGCACATTACGAAGGAGCCGTAGCTGCACCAACGGCCGGGCTACACTTTACCAGCAATGTATTGCAGGCATTGAAAGCAAAAGGTATAGAAACCGATTACCTCACGCTGCACGTAAGTGCCGGCACCTTTCAACCGGTAAAGGTGCAGAACGCTGTAGAGCACCCGATGCACACCGAGCAGGTATTGGTAAGTCGCAGCAACCTGGAGAACCTGATGAAGAACCGCTTTATCATTCCGGTGGGCACAACCTCTATGCGTACACTGGAGAGTATATATTGGTTTGGCGTAAAGCTGATGACGAACCCGGATGCTGTATTCAGCATTCAGCAGAACGATCCATATATAGCCTATACTTCCCTTCCTTCTGCTATAGAATCGCTGGAACACGTACTCCGCTACCTCGACCGAAAACAGTTAGATATACTCACCGGAGAAACTTCCATATACATTATGCCCGGCTATACCTTTCGCATCTGTCGAGGCCTTGTAACAAATTTTCATCAACCCGGTTCCACCCTTATACTACTGGTAGCCGCGCTCGTTGGCGATGACTGGAAGAGTATATATAGCGAAGCGCTCGCGAACGGCTATCGATTTTTGAGCTACGGTGATAGTTCGCTGTTGTTGCCGTGAGGGAGAGAATTGGAAGATTAATAAGATTGAAAGATTAGAAGATTAAACATTACAATATTGAAAGATTGAAAATTGGAAGATTCACTTCGTTGAAATAAAAAATGCCGGAGGGAAACCCCGGCATTTCAATTTTATAATCTTAAAATTTTACAATTTTATCAATCTTCTAATCTTTCAATTTTTCAATCTGCTAATTCACCTACGGCTTTGTTCCTACTTCATTCAAATCTACTATACGAACCTCCACGCGTCTGCCTTCTTCTTTGGTGGTGGCTACATCTTTGGTAGCTCCGTATCCCTTGGCAACAATGCGTCTGCGCACTACGCCTTTGTGGTTGAAGTAATCGAGAATAGCAATGGCGCGTTTGTTAGACAGTTCGCGGTTCAACGCTTCCGTACCTTCTGCTGACGCGAAACCGGAAATCTCTACACCGAGGTCTGGCGATTTCTTGAGCTCGGCTAATATAGCATCGAGCTGCGCGTTATACTGTGCTTTCAGATCGCTCTTGCCTGCATCAAAGTATATCTTGGCAGCTTTTGTAAGCGCAGTTTTATCGTAGTTGGATTTCTTACCCGCTTGCTCTTTCTGTTTCTTCGCTTCTTCGGTAAATACGAAAGTCGGCAGCGAGAAAATGGTTTTGCCGTCTACCTGCTTCTGCTCAAATTTACTTTCGTCACTTTCATCGTAGTAGTATGTGCGTGTAGCCACCTCGATGCGTGAGTTCTCTTTTTCGTTGAAGTTCACATCTTCGATCGGGTCTTTCATCTGGATCAGGTCGGTGAGGTAATTGATACCATCCTTATCGCCAGAAGCCATCAGGTCGAGCATCAGGTCATATACATCTACATTGCCCGTTTGCACCAGTTTCGCTTCATGTGTTTTACGCAAGTTGCTTTTCACATCCTGGTCGGTATCATAGAATGCATTCTTCACCTGCACCTCTTGTCCTACCACCACATCAAACTGCTTAATGGTTTTCAGGTTGATCATCTGGTATAGCTCATAGAAGTAGCTCTGGTTCGGTATATTTACGTTGATAGTATAAGGAAGAAATCCTTCTGACTCAATCACTATATCATAATCTGTAGCCGGAGGCAGGATCACGAGATAGTTACCGGTTTCCGGATCCGGATCATATACAAAGTCCAGTTTCTTGTCGGTCTTGTTATCGATCACATATAGTTTGGTGGGCATCGGCTTGCCGGTTTCAGCATTGAGAATCTTTCCCTTGATCATCGTCAGCGGAATGTTTGCAGACTCTGCCGGCAAATCGAGGTAGTATATATCTTGTCCGCCCTGGCCTCCTTTACGATCAGATGAAAAGTAAGCACGTGTTCCATCGGCAATCAGCGTAAAGTAATTATCATTCGCAGTCGTATTCACCGGGTATCCCATGTTCTCGGGAGAGCTCCAGTTCTTATCTACCATTTTGGAAACAAAGATGTCGCGTCCGCCCATCGAGTTGTGACCGTCAGAAGTAAAGAACAACGTCTTCTGATCCGGATGAATGAACGGTGCATCTTCATTGGCTTTCGTATTAACCGGTGCACCCAGGTTTACCGGGTTGCTCCAGGTTCCGTTAGATTGCAGCGTTGTCTTATATATATCCAGTCCGCCCTGTCCGCCCAGGCGGTCGCTGGCAAAATATATAGTCTTGCCATCGGGAGTGATACTCGCAGTTGATTCCAGGTACTTCGGTGTATTGAGGTTGGGTGTAAGCAATGCCGGTTTACCCCATGCATCACCGGTCTTGGTTATTTGATATAGTCCTCCGGGATCCGTTGAACCTCCCATAAAGATGATCATCTTCTGTCCATCGGCAGAAATACCAGCCGTCCCTACATTGTAATCGTGCGCTATCGGTATAAGTTTAGGTTCCGTCCATGAGCCGTGATCATTATACGATATATAGATCTCTTCAATAAATTTGTCGCCCGTGCGGGTCTTGCCTGTGTTGGGGCGAAGAGCCGTATAGGCCATCACACTTTCATCAGCCGAAACAACCGGGTTGTATTCGGTATATTTTGTATTTACCAATGGTGAGTTGAAGTAACTTACTTTGAAGTTGCGCGGCACCGACATCAACGCCACTGCGTTGTGGCAGGTTTGTATAGCTTCATCAGCCTGTACCATCGCTTTTTTATCGGCCTTGTTGCTGTTCTCGCGAAACTTGGTAAAGCATTCAATAGCCTTCTGCAGGTTCTCATCCTTCAGATAGATACTGCCGAGGTCGTAGTATAATGATATAGGCCAGCCTTTACCATTCTTGATAGCATATTCAAAATAGGGTATAGCTTTAATTTGTTCACTGAGTTCGGGTGACTTTTCGTAGCAAACACCTGTCTTGTAATGCACGTTTGGATCTTTTTCGCCCGCATTTATGGCATCCAGATATTTTGGTAAAGCTGCATCGTAACTTTTAACACTGAAATACCGTTCAGCTTCAGCCAATGCTTTGGCGTCCTGGGCAAACGAAGCCGTTGCAAAAAGTAAGCAGAGCAACAACAAGTAAATGGTCTTCTTCATCATATGTTAACTGTATTTTAAGCTCTCAATACTACAAAGATTATGCGCGACTATATATAGTTTTTAGCCCGTTACCTTACACCGGGCCCCTAAAAAAATACAACTTTATGAACCGGTATAAAGCAATATGCCTTCCGTTGTGTCAATAATATAGCGACAATCACCTCAATAATAGCCAAAAATAAAGCAGTTTATAGGAATTTACTTGGATTATCACCAATTTTAGGTCTAACGGGGGAATTGCATGAGGGCACAAATACTTCAATTTCTGGATGTCAAGAGCGGTGAAGGCACCCGCGTGGGGCTGCTGCTCATCATGAGCTTTTTCATGGGCGTTTTTCTGGCCACGATTAGTGTAGCCTCACAAACACTTTTTCTCCAACACTTCGATGAAAAAACCGATCTGCCAATAGCCCTCCTCGTTTCCGGTGCCTTTGGTCTGGTAGCGACCATCCTCTATAACTTTTTACAGAACAGAATCCCGTTTCAACTGCTGGCGATCATCAGCCTCTCCGTTGTAACAGCTCTCACAGCCTTTATCGAGTTCGGTGAAATCTTTTTCAACGATTCCAAAACCATCTTCTTCCTCGGCTTTACGCAGATCATTCCGTTCTCATTTATACTATACCTGGTGTTCTGGGGTGCATTTACCCGGATGTTCAACCTGCGCCAGTCCAAACGCCTGGTGGGTACGGTGGATATAGGCGGACTTATCGCTTCGTTCATCGCCTTCTTCTCGATTCCTCAATTGCTTAACCCTCAAATATTCTTCAAGGGAAAAGAAGGTATATCCGTAGAATCGTTATACACTTTTTCGCTGCTAAGTGTTGCTTTGTTCCTGCTCACGTTCATGTACCTCTCCGTAAAATACCTGAGCAAGGGAAAGACCTTCGCAGAAGAGAAAGCCATCTATCAGAAACTCCGTTTCAACGACTTCCGGCAGAACCGCTATATATTTTATATGTCGCTGTTTGTAGTGGCCTCCATGATCGCGCTGAACTTCGTTGACTACTCTTTCCTGAACGTAACAACACTATATTTCACCGACCAGGACGCGCTGGGAAGCTTTATCAGTTACTTTGAAGGTACCATTGTGATCTTCAGCTTCCTGTTCCAGACTGTAGCTACTGATCGTATTATACAGGAATATGGCATGCGCGTATCGCTGCTGATCAGTCCGCTGCTCATTGGTTTCTTTACCATCTGCGCGATCGCGCTGGGTATAGTGTTCGGATACTCTCCTGCCGATAATCTGTTTGTGATCTTCTTTTTGATTATCGCTATCAGTAAATTGTTTATACGCTCGCTCAAAGATTCGCTCGATAACCCGACCTTCAAACTATATCTGCTTCCGATCGAAAGCCACATACGCATTGACGTGCAGACCAAGATCGAAGGAATTGTTACTGCCTTTGCCAGTTTGCTGGCCGGTGCGCTTATCATTCTTATTAACCGCGTAGAGATATTCGATCTCCTCTATATTTCCATCTTTACTTTCCCCCTGTTAATCATGTGGTATATCGTATCCAACCGCATGCATACCAATTACCGCTATACCTTGCAAGATACCTTGTCGCGCAACAAGTCGCGTATAGCCGGTAAAGCAGAGAAGAGTTATACCGTAAGCACCGTGCTTGAACAAGAGATCAACAGCACCGCAGAGGATAAAGTATTGTATGGATTAACGCTGATGGAGAAACTGGAGCCTGCTGTTTTTGAAAGCACCGTAATGCGGCTGGCCAACAGCGAATCCAACGTGATCCGTAAATATGCACTTGAAAAAATAGAAGCACTTGGTCTACAGTCCGACAGTGGCAAGAACGAAATACGTTCCCTCGCAGAGCGTGCGTATGGCGAACTGGAAGACAGCGACCTGCTCTCTATATCTCCTGAAAAATTACTCAAGCTCAGCAAATCCGTTAAGCAATCAGACCGTATACTTTCGGCCAAGTTGCTGCGGAAACTCATCAGTCAGAAAACTATATTTATCCTGCTGGAGTTACTGCGCGATGCCGATCCAAAAGTTCGCTACGAAGCGCTATATACCGCACGCAAAGTAAAACGCCAGGAAACATGGCCGGTGCTGATCGAGTTACTCGGCTCTCCATCCTATAGCCACCACGCTGCAGCTGCCTTGAAAGAAGTAGGCGAATCGGTATTGCCAACACTCGAAGCTGCCTTCCATAAATCAGGGCAAAGCGACCTGGTAATGCTGCGCATTATACAGATCATGGGTCGTATAGGAGGTCGCTACGCATTACAACTGCAATGGAAAAAAGCAGACTACCCGGATAAGCGCATTGTTAAACAGATACTATATTCTCTTCGCTATCAAAATTACCAGGCACGCGGTAAAGAGATACGCGATGTAATAAACCTGCTGGAAGGGGAGATCAGCAAAGCACTCTGGAACCTGGCCGCGTTGGATGAATTACCTCAAACCGATGAGTTCTTCTTTTTAAGACAAGCCTTACAAGAGGAAGTATTAGACAATTACGACCAGATATATATGTTGTTGTCTATACTGTATGATCCACAGTCAGTACAACTGGTGCGCGAGAATATAGAGACACGCGAGCCCGATAACATTGCTTTCGCGATGGAGTTGCTCGACCTGTTTATTGACCAGGAATTAAAACCCAAGCTGCTTCCGTTGCTGGACGACTCTCCTACTTCGGTTAAGCTGAAACATTTACAACTTCACTTCCCGCGCGAAAGCTATAATCCGATACAGGTTATCAACTATATATTGAATCGCGACTTTAACCTGAACAACCGCTGGACAAAAGCCTGCGCGATACATGCTTCTGCCTTTATAGCAGACTTCCGTATAAGCCGCGGGCTTGTAGCGCAGATGTTCAATCGCGATAAACTCCTGCAGGAAACTGCCGCGTGGGTGATCTATCATAAAGACCGGAAAGTATACGATACGATACTGCAGCGTTTACCGGAGCGCGATAAAAAATTCATTGACTCATCGATCGAGAACAACCAGTTGCTGGATGGTTTGAACGATGGTTTCTTCCTGTGGATTGAGCTTGTAATGTTCATCAAACAGTTGCCGCTCTTCCAGGATATACATGGCACATTGTTAAGTGATCTGGCTGATAAAATTACACCACTCGATATGGATCGCAATGAGCGTATCAAGTTGGCGAATGATGCGCACAATTCTCCTCTGTTGATTGTAGCATCCGGTGAAGTAAAACTGAAAAACAACGGTGATGAAGTAGTAACCCTGAAGAAAGGCGCGATCTATGGAGAGCTTTTCAGTGATGGTTATGTAGCACCGGTAAATGAAGTGGAAGCTACGCAGCGGGCAGCCGTGTTCAAGATTAACCTCATGGACTTCTATTTCGTTATGGCGAATCATCATGAGCTTGTACAGGGACTTATCAAGAATATAACAGAAGAACATAAACCTCAATTATTGCAACCTTAAACTTTACCCATGGCCTTTGACATAGATGTACTCATCGTTTTCGCTGACCGTGATAACGAGACTACCGGGAAGAACGAACCGGGCTGGGTTTCACATTTCAAAAAATTCCTGGAGCTTATGCTTACCCAGGTGTTGGGCGCGAAACCAAATATACTCCTGAAAGGAGAACACGATTCAATCACAGCTCCACGTCTCGATAACGTGGGCGTGTTAGTACCCGTACTCTCCAAAGATTTTATAGAGTCGGGCCACTGCCTCGATCATGTAGAAACTTTTTTCAAATCTATTGAGTCGACTACCAAAAACAGGAACCGCGTTTTTAAAGTATTCAGAACTCCGCTCTCCGTTCATGAGCAACCTCCACGCGTGCGCGATCTACTGGGCTATGAAATGTACCAGCTCGATCCGGACTCTGGCGAGATACGCGAATATACCGACTACTTCAGCACAGAAGCAGAACGCCAGTACTGGATGAAAATGGTTGACCTCGCGTACGATATATATGAGATACTGCTCTTTTTGAAAGACAACACTTCGCCTGCCGAAGTAAAGACTATATACAAGCGTAAAACTATATACCTCGCAGAAACAGGCCACGATCTTTCCGTTCAGCGTAACATTATAAAGCGCGAGTTACAACGGCATGGCTATAACATTTTGCCCAACCAGACATTGCCGGGAAATATAGCAGACCTTGAAAAACTGGTACGCAAGAGTCTGGAAGAATCAAGTCTGTCAATACACCTGATCGGCAGTGCCTATGGCGAAATACCGGAAGGCTCTGATAAATCGGTAGTAGATATACAGAACCGTATAGCAGCCGAGAAGAGTATACAGGCGAAAGAAAACAACCAGGAGTTTACACGACTCATCTGGATTTCGCCTAACCTGACGCATGCCAGTGAACGTCAAAAAGCATTTATAGAGAATATCAAGCGCGATGTAGAAGCACAGGAAGGTGCAGAGATTCTGCAAACTCCGCTGGAAGACTTCAAAAATATTATGCGCGAAGAGTTAGAAGAGGCAGGAGAAAAACGTGTATCGCCAGAAACACGCGGCCGTTCTATATACTTTATGCACGACAAGATCGATCACAACGAAGCGCTACCTTTTATAGAAGTACTGCAACGCTCAGGCTTTGAAGTGCTGATGCCGGAGTTTGAAGGCGAGTTATTGGAGCTTCGCCAAAAACATATAGACAATCTGCGCAACCTCGATGGCGCTATTATCTATAAAGGAAAAGTAAATGAACAATGGGTGCGCATGAAAGCGCTTGATCTGCTGAAGGCTCCAGGCTTCGGACGCAAGAAGCCGATCGTAGCCAAAGCCATTGTTACCGGTTCAGCATCATCCGCTAATGTGGAAAGTTACCGGAGTCAAAACCTGCGGGTTATTGATGGCACGCGTAACGCAACTGAATCTCTCCAGAATTTTTTACAGGAATTTAAAGCCTAACCATGCGTGAGGTAAATGTAGATACACTGGCCGCAAACCCGTTCCCCGGATTACGGCCATTCAAGATCGAAGAGAGCCACTTATTCTTTGGCCGCGAAGGTCAGAGTGATGAGGTGCTGCTAAAGCTTTCGAAGAACCGTTTTGTTGGTGTAATTGGTCCTTCCGGTAGCGGTAAATCTTCTTTCATTTATTGTGGTGTGATGCCGATCCTCTACGGAGGATTTTTAACCGATGCCAGTCCTAACTGGGAAGTAGTGGTTACTCGCCCCGGTGCAGGCCCTATCGATAACCTGGCGGAAGCGTTGTTAAAAAATAACCCGGAATACCAAGAAGCTGATACCGAAGAGAAAAAAATCAAGCGTACTATATTTTCTACGTTGCTGCGAAGCAGTTCGTTGGGATTGGTAGAAGCAATTGAACAAACACGCAAGGATGCTGATGTAAATTACCTGGTGCTGGTCGATCAGTTCGAAGAACTTTTCCGATTCAAGGAAGGACTTGATGCCAACTCGATAAACGAGACACTCGCATTCGTGAATTTGTTAATGGAAGCCGTTAACTATCCGGATGCCCCTATATATGTAGCCATCACCATGCGCTCTGACTTTATTGGTGATTGCGCTCAATTCCCTGAACTTACCCGTAAGATAAACGATAGCCACTATTTGATTCCGCAGTTAACGCGCGATCAAAAACGTAAAGCTATAGAAGGCCCAGTTGCTGTGGGGGGTGCTATCATTGCTCCGCGCCTGGTGCAACAGTTGTTAAATGATTTGGGAGATAATCCGGATCAGCTTCCTATTCTTCAGCACGCGCTGATGCGTACATGGAGTTACTGGTCATCGTATCGCGATTACGAAGAAGAGCCGGTTGACCTGAAGCACTACGAAGCGATTGGTACGATGTCAGAAGCATTGTCGCAGCACGCGAACGAAGCGTATGACGAACTGGATGAAGACCAGAAGCGCATTTGTGAAATGCTTTTCAAGGCGATCACTGAAAAACGCGGTGAGAACTTTGGTATACGAAGACCTACACGTTTAAGCGAGATCGCTTCGATCGCCGATGCCTCGGAGCAGGACGTTGTTGCTGTGATCGATCTCTTCCGCGAACCCGGTCGTTCCTTACTTACGCCTGCGTTCGGCTCTGCTATATCTTCCAAAGCGATGGTCGATATATCGCACGAAAGTCTTATGCGTATATGGGTACGGTTGAAGAACTGGGTGGACGATGAAGCGGATGCTGTGCAGATGTATACCCGTTTGGCAGAAGCAGCCGCGATGCACCAGGTGGGCAAAGCCGGTCTGTGGCGTCCACCGGATTTACAGCTCGCCCTTAACTGGCAGGCAAAGCACAAGCCTACACTCGTGTGGGGCCAGCGCTATAACCCTGCGTTCGAGCGTACCATGATCTTCCTTGAGTATTCGAAGAAGGAATGGGAGACTGAGCAACGTATAAAAGAATTAGAACAGAAGCGTAAACTGAAACGCGCCCGTATAGTAGCCCTCGTGCTGGGTACGGCCGTTGTAATTTGCCTGCTGTTCCTCATGTATGCCTTCATTCAAAAATCAGAAGCCGATAAACAACGTCTGCAAGCAGAACGAAATGCAAAAGAGGCGGAGGATGCAAGAAAGGTAGCGGAAGCAAAAAAACTGGAAGCTGAAAAAGCTACAGCCGCTGCGTTGGCCGCCAAAGAAGCAGAAGCAAAACAACGTGAGCTTGCACAAGCTGCCGAACAAGCCGCTATACAAAATGCCGAACTTGCCAAACGTAACGCTGCCGAAGCGCGAAGAAATGCAGAGGAAGCAAGAGTAAACGCACGACTGGCACAAACCAACGAGAAGATTGCGAAAGAACAAGAGTTGATCGCGATCAAGAACGCAGCCGAAGCGTTGCGCCAGCGATATATAGCACAGGCGAAAGCAATGGCCGTGAAGTCGAAAGAGTTGAACGATCCGGAGCAGCAGGCACTCATTGCCCAGCAGGCATTCAAATTCAACTCCGAGCACGAAGGCTATGTATATGATAACGATATATACAACGGACTATATTTCGCGCTCAAGAAACAGGAACATCCGCTTACCAAAAGTCTGGAAGCGCACGAGCGTGGTGCAGCACGCGCACTCGTTACGCGCGTATCCAGCAACCATATATACTCTGCCGGAAGTGATGGCCGCATTATTCGCTGGAGCGAACAAGGCAATCAATGGAAATCAGAGATCCTGGTAAACCAGACAAACTATCAATACTACTCACTCGATGTGAGTCCGGATGGTAACTGGCTTGCAGCAGCAGGTTTAAATACGCAGAACGAAAAGCGTAACTATATCGAGTTGTATAACCTCAACAACATGTCGGCATCACCGAAGAAAATTGAAGGATATACTTACGCGATCGAGAACCTGAACTTTACACCCGACAGCAAAGGATTTTTTGCGCGTGATAATTCCGGAAGGAGCATTCGCTATTCTGATCTCACCAAGAGTCAGGAAGTGATCAGCTCACCGATAAAGATCAACGCGATACATCTCAGTGCTGATGGCAGCAAACTGGCCGGTGCAGGCGAGAATGGAAGTCTCTTTATATGGGATGTAAAAAACAACTTTGCTGTAACCGAAATAAAAGATCTCGGCTCTCACCTCACCTCGGTAACCTTCGCGCCTGAAGGCAGAAGAATTGTAGTGGGCGATAACTCCGGCCTGGTAAAGATCTTCGACATGCAAAGTGGTTTGGTGGTACGTATACTTTCCGGACATACTTCTTCTATCGAACAGATACGTTTCAATCATGCCGGTACATTTATGGCTACTGCCAGCAAAGACAAAACCGTACGCTTGTGGAATGTGAATCGTTTGAAGGAACAGCCGATCGTACTAAGCGATCACAGCGACTGGGTATGGAGTGTTGCTTTTACTCCGGATGATGAACAGTTGCTGGCCAGTGTACACAGCTCGGTAGAAACCGTGAAAGGTGTAGAACATACCATTCACGCATGGCCTACCAAAATACCGGTAATGTCAACCGTACTCTGCGATAAAGTAAAACGGAATATCAATAAGGACGAGTGGGAAATTTTTGTGGGAGACGACTTGCCATACGAATCGACCTGTGCATCGTTACCTGCTAACAATCATTGACGCTGATTTATACACATGAAGAGACTTCTACCCTTTCTAATTTTAACTATACTCTCCGGCAAAAGTTTTGCGCAGCTTGCCTCCTGTGCACAAACGCTTCGCCTGGCGCGCTCCACATACGAACAGGGACGCCTCCACGAAATACCAACGTTGCTGGAGAAATGTTTGACGGACGGCTTTTCACAACAGGAAAAAGTGGAAGCCTATAAATTACTCTGTCTGTCCTATATATACCTGGAAGAACCGGAGAAAGCCGATGAGGCAATGCTGAACCTGCTGCGCACCGATCATTACTTCGAGATCAACCGAAGCACAGACCCTGCCGAATTTATAGCACTCTATAATACTTTTCGCACCAAACCCATTTACCGTATCGGTGGCAAGATTGGTGTGAACGCCAGTAGCCCCAACGTTGTGGCTGCCGTAAAGGCGAATGACGGCAAGAGTAAATATGCTTCCAAGATCGGTGTACAATTTCACCTGACGGGTGAAGTTCCGCTTACGGATCATCTGATCCTGAATCCGGAGCTTGGTTTCGTGCAGCGTAAATTTGAGTATACCAACAAAGTAGAATTTCAGGATACAACATTTACCACTACCGCGCAGGAAACGCAAAGCTGGATAACGCTCCCGGTAAGCTTACGCTATCAATTCACTTCGCTCAGCTTCAAGCCTTATATAGGTATAGGCGTAGAAGGCGATTACCTGTTGAGCTCATCGCTAAGTGGCAGCAGAACGCGCAAAGGATACCAGTTTATCGAAGAGAAATCTTTCGATATGAAAACACAGCGCGAGAAATTCAACGTGAGCGCTGTTATCTCTGCCGGAGCCCATTTTACATTGGGTGGCGGCTATGTTATTACGGAAGTACGATTCATCTATGGCATTACCAAGATCAACTCGGCTAAAACCGGATATGGTATAGACAGCAGTTTACCATTTGAATATGGCTATGCTGACAGCACGTATAAACTCAACTCGCTTTCCATTACTGCAGGCTACGTGCACAACATCTTCAACCCTAAAAAACTGAATAAAAGAAAATGAGCTTACGAATTTCTCTTGCAGGGCTGATTGTAGTGAGTTGCTGGGCATGTAACAACATTGAAGATGCAAAACCGGAGAATCGAAATTCATTCCTCCACTTTTATGAAGCCCCTCATGATCTTTATGGCGTAACAGCGGAACAGGTAGACGATGGCTATATCATTCTCGGAAACGAATTGCTGGCCAATGGCGTCCAGAACAGCCTGATCATTCATACAGACTTTACCGGTAAAAAGATAGCGGATGACGTTGTCTTGACAGGCGGAACGGCCAAAGGACTAAAGGTAGCGTCTGATGGTTACTACGTTATCGGTGATAGTATAAAATCAAACCTTGAATCGGGCGATGTTTCTGTGTACGATCTGGTGGTGTACTCAGCCCGTTTATTCAAGCTTAGCAAAACCGGAAGCATAGTGAATAAACTGATCATTGCCGATCGTAAGAACGCTACGAATATCACCGATATTCATGGTGGTGCTATTACGATCAACGACCAGGGTCAGATCATTGTGCTGGGCTCGTTCAAAGCCGCTGGTGTTGCCACTACCGAGCGACCTTATCTCACAGCACTCGATGCAAACACACTGGATACAGTATGGTATCAAACATACGATGTGCTTGATCGCGACTATGTAAATGCCAAATCGGTGCATATAGCGCCTACCGGTAAAATTATCTGGGCAAGTGCTCTGCTGAAAGAGAATCAGAACTTCTCGCGCTCGTACCTGGGCGTGCCCTATATACAGCCCAACTCTACATTCGAAAACTTTTCACAATTCGGAGAGCAGACCGATCAGCAGTTATATACCAATGATATACAACCTTCTGAGTTTGCAGCAATAGGCTTTGGCGTAATTGGTACATACGCTACCCCTACCGGTACTAACAGCAATATGTTCTTCCTTCGGGTAAACCAGTTTGGCAATATTGTGGAAGGAAGCGAACGATATTTTGATGGCGAGCTCTCGTTAAATAATCAATCTGTTTCTGCAGGTCAGTCGGCCAGTGAAGACACAGGCGATGCACTGATTTCCACCAGTGACGGTGGATATATACTGGCCGGTTCTATGGTTACTACCTTGAATCGTGGCCGTGGGGGCAAAGATATATTCCTGGTGAAGATCGATAGCCAGGGAAATATACTTTGGAACAAAGTATATGGAGGTTCCGGAAATGAAACCGTTGGAAGTATCCGCGAAACAGCCGATGGCGGCTTGTTGATCTGCGGATCAAATGATGTATCCGGACTATCCTCTATTTTCATTATGAAAACTGATATGAATGGCGAGCTGATCGATTGATCGGCTCGCACTTTTTATAGATATATAGTTATATATACCCTTTACTCCTAAACTGCTATAGTTTTAATCAACACCCTTATTATTCAAGTTATGAATAATTTTACCCGTAGATTTGTATTTCTCTTTACGCTTCTTGCTGTCGGATTTTCCGCTTTTGCACAGGAACCCTCGTCATACCCGACAAGCTTTGCCGCTGCAACACAAGATGGCACATCCATCAAACTTACCTGGGTAGGCTCTACCGGTATCAACCTGCCCAGTAATTATCTTATACTGGCCAGAGTAGTACCCGGTGGTACATTTACTACACCCTCTGATAACACTTCTGTAGCTGATGACAGCGACCTGAGCGATAACCTCGGTGCGCAAAATGTAACGGCGGCTACGCTTACCTATACATTTACCGGGCTCGCTACCAATAAGGATTATGAATTTGTAATATATCCCTATAAAACCGGGGGCGCAACGGATCCTAATTTCAAAAATTCAGCAGGAGCTCCAACGATTACGGCTTCTACCAAAGTGCCTACTGTTACCAGCCCGACCGTTACAAGCATTGCCGAAGTCTCTGCTATACTGGGAGGCAATGTTACTTCAAACAATGGCAATGCACTCACAGCACGCGGGACAGTATGGAAAACCAGTGCCGGTGTAACCGCTACTGACAATGCAACTGCTGAAGGAGGCACCGGAGTGGGTACTTTTACGCATACACGTAATGCACTTCCTTCGGGAGTTAAAATATACTATGCTGCTTATGCTACCAACGTAGCGGGCACCGGTCTTTCTCCGGAAGCATCGTTCTTTACATTCTCTACTGTGCCGGATGCTCAACCGGGTACAGTTACAGCAACAGCAGTCAGCAGCAGTCAGATCAACCTTACGTTTACAGCTTTCAATACGATAGGCAATACCAACGGGTATGTTATCTTACGCAGAACAGGTTCTGCACCGGCAACTACCAGTGTGCAGGATGGTGTCGCTCCCGGCTCGCTTGCATTAGGCACCAGCACATTGGTAACCACTATTACAAATGGTGCTACCACTTCGTATAATGATACAGGTTTAAGCGCCGGCACAAACTACTACTACGCGGTTGTTCCATTCAACTGGAATACTACTGATCCGGAAACCTACAACTATAAAGTAGGAAGTGGTTTTACTGTCGATAATGATATAACCTTCTCTGCTTCTTCGGATATAATTCTCAATGGAGGTACTACTGATGCGATCGACTATCGCACCAAGCAAGGCACTTCTTTAACCAGCAACGGAAGTAACAGTATAAGTCTTGCTACTCTTCAGATTCGTGATGGCGGAAGCGGAACAGATGTGGATAACGTAGGCACCAGATTAACATCACTCACGATACAACTGACCAACAATTCTTTTGTACGACAAATTGGTATCTTCGATGGAGGCACTCTTATCGGCAGTACAGAACAAACTGTTTCAGGCTCAACGGTAACATTCAACTTATCGGGATACGATCTGTCTGCAACGGACGGAGGTACCAACAACTTTACTATACGCGCTACATTTCAGCAAAACGTAACGGATAATCAACCGGTGCATGTAACAGTTACCAATGCTGTAGCCGGTAATAGTGCTGGTGTAGGCTCCGGGTTTGGAGCTGCCAATGCCGGAGGCGCAACTACTTCAACCGTAGTACCTGCTACAAACCTGATCGATGTAGATGCTACAACACTTGCATTCCTGGCCAATCCTCCGAATACTCCAACTGCTACAAACTTTAGTCTTACCGTAAGAGCGGTAGACTCCAGAAATAATGTTGATTTGGATTATGCCGAATCCGTACAACTAACAAGTACACCGGCATCCGGAACATTAACAGCGGGCGCTCAGTCGCTAACGCCTACCCTATCTGCCGGAACATTTACCTGGACGCAACTTCAGATTGATAAAGCGAATACGTATACTCTTAAAGCATCGGACGGGAACTTGCTGGATGCTTCCGGAACGGTGGTCATAACCAGTGCCGGTGTTACTATCACTAAACCTGCACCGTTGAGTCTTTGCTACGGAGGTACTTACCAGCCCTTGGGCAATATTGTTATTAAAGAAACAGACCCCAGCGATTTTTCCGGTAGCGGAACCGTTACATTCTCGCTCGCACTTCCTACCGGATTTGAATTTGACCCGACAGTAACAACAGCACCAACTGTTTCCGGTTCAGGATCGGACATTACTGCACTCTCTGCCTTGAGCTACCAGGGATCAAACATCGTACAGTTCAGCTATAATGTTAGTGGTACATCAAATATCAATACACTTACTATTGCCGGTTTGAAAGTTCGTTATCCGGGTAGTACAGCACCATCCGGTGGTTCATCCATCACACGCATCGGTGGTGATGCCCAGGTATCCGGTGATCCTATAGGAACTGTTCACGGAACCGTAACAGCCTCGTTAGGTACTGCTCCGGCAAGTTTAGGATTTACTGTATCGGGCGATGCACTGGTGAACCCGAACGAAACACGCTTTAATAAAAATTCAAACCCGGTAAGATTGGATGGTTCACCTTCGGGAGGTACGTTCTCAGGAACGGGTGGTGTTACACAAAGTGGTTCTGACTACTACTTCAATCCATCTTTACTTTCAGCCGGTAACTATAATATTACCTATACCTATACCGATCCTTCCGGTCAGAAATGTTCCTTTACCTATACCAAAACTTTTGAAGTGTATGTCACGAACATTACCAACCTGCAATTGCAGTATTGCGATAACGATAATGCATCGCCAACACTTTCCGTAAGCCCAACCTATATTTCTTCGCGCTACCCGGGATATGTTTTCGATCATTTTGTATACTACGACTATAGCGTTGGCCAGGTAGATATAACGACTCCTGCAAACAATATCTTCGATCCTAAACTGGCTGCTTATCAAAGTGTATATGCCAATACAGAAGCTGTCTATGGAAACTATGGTATATGGATCGGATTTGTGGTAAGACATTCTGTGCTCACAACACTCACATCAGTAGAGTGGCAGTTCGTTCAGATCAAACGCGCACCTACGGTAACTTTCCCGATATCGAAAACATTTTTCTGTGCAGATGAGTCGCCCGCTATATTTACCGGCTCACCTGCCAACTCGAATACTACTGCGAACGACTTCTTCACTGCCTCCGGCGGGCAGCAAACTTCTATTACTTCCGGTGGTAACCCCATCGTGTGGACGTTCAACCCGGCAACTGTTTCAGGTATAACTCCCGGCTCACCGGTAAGTTTCAATGTTACCTATACCTATACAGACCCTGCTACGGCCTGTAGCAATACATCGGCAGCACAGATTATCACCGTAAGTGCTCGTCCTTCTATTGTTCCTACCGGAAATATCAGTCCGGGAACATCGGTACAAATATGTCAGGGTACAGCATTGCCTAACTTTACTGCCACCACTAATGCGGGTACATCCTATACCTGGTATTCCAACAATCCTCCTACCAATATTGTAGGAAGCGGAGATGTATTTACGCCTCCTGTAAGCAACCTGATTGCCGGTACCTCTAATTTTTATGTAACGCGCAGCATCAACGGATGTGAAAGTACACAAGCGCCATTGCAACTTACTGTAGTGGTTAATGCGAGCCCTGCGGCACCGGTCTCTGACTTCAGCCGAGAGTATTGTGTTAATCAAAATATACCGAACAGTGATCTCGTAGTTACCGGTACCAACGTGCGCTGGTATAATGCCAACAACGGTGCTTTTATAATACAAACCAGTAACCCTACCGCTGCCAGCCTGGGTATAGATAATACGGTAGCCAATACCTATTCATTCTTCGCTACACAAACAGTAAACAGTTGTGAGGGTGCGCCTACTAAAATTACCATCACGGTGAAGCCACTGCCATCGCTGGATATACTGGCATCGATCACCGATGTAAACAAGATCTGTATCACCGGAGGTGCCGTGATATTTGAAGCACGCGATCAGGGTTTACCGGCACCGAACGGAACATGGTCTGGCACCGGAGGTATAGGCTCTGCGTTGGTTCCGAATCCACCCGCGGGAACGGTGCAACTTAACCCTGCGCTGTTACCACCCGGAGGCTATACGCTGCACCTGGTATATATGAATCCATCAACAAGCTGCTCTAACTCGAAAGACCTGCCTATAACATTGCTGCCTACTATAAATCCTTCCGTTACGGTAGGAACGGCTTGTAACGGATTCCCGGTAAGCATCACCAATAACTCGGCTATTGTTCCCAACGGTTCGCCTACTACGATCGCCAGCACAGCCTGGGTATTTGGTGATGGTGCTTCGCTGGTAGCCGGAAATGGTGCTGTGCCTGCCGGTACAAATACAGGAAGAACTACCGGAACGTATTTCAGTCCGAATCACATCTTTAGCGGGCTTGGTAACTTCCTGATGCAATATACCATGACTACTTCCGATGGTTGCGTAGTAACTCCTCCGCAGATCTCGGTAACGGTTAATCCGAACCCGAACTCTAATTTTGCATGGGCGAATGTATGTTACGATGCTGCCAGCGGATCGAACACAAACTTCCTCGCGGCTACTTCCAATATACCGGATGCCAACATCCAGTCATACGCATGGAACTTTGCCAAGAACAACGCACTGACTATTGGTTCCGCTACGGGTGGTAAAACGCCAACGGTAAGTTACTCATCTATTGGTACAGACTCTGTGCAGTTGATCGTAACAACTACGGCTAATTGTAAGGATACAGTACAGAAGCCGGTATATATAGTTCCTTCTTACCCTGCTATTACGGAAGACAACTCGTATACTCAAGGCTTTGAAGCAGGCACCGATGGCTGGATTGCCGGTGGTACCAACTCATCATGGGCGTGGGGACATCCTGCAGAAACGATTCAAAGCCCGGGTAAAGTTTGGGATACCAACCTGACTGGTGTGAGTAACACCGGAGAGCAATCGTGGGTGTTGAGCCAGTGTTTTGATTTTACACAATCGGAGAAACCGATCATCTCATTCGACATCTGGTCGGATACGCCATCGGGTAATGATGGTGCTGTGCTACAGTATAATGAAAACGGAAATATAGAGAACGATAATAACTGGACTGTTATAGGGCAGATTGGCCAGGGTACTAACTGGTATGACGAGAGTGGTATATCCAGCAGCCCGGGTAATCAGTCTGCCAACGATGTGGGCTGGACCGGTATATATGGTAAATGGAAGCGTGCTACCTTCAAGCTCGATAACCTGATCGGTAAATCGAACGTGGTGTTCCGCATTGCCTTTGCCAGCAATCTGCCGAGAAGAGATGGCTTTGCTTTCGATAATGTATTTATAGGCGAACGTACCAGAACAGTTTTGCTGGAAAGCTTTACGAACTCATCGGCCGGTGCCAATACCAAAGCACACAACGATATATTCAGTGCCTTCTCAGTAAACTCACCGGAGATTGCCAAAGTTGAATTTCATACCGCCTTCCCGGGTGAAGATCCGTTGAATCGTGCTAACGTAGAGATCAACAATTCGAGAACCGCCTTCTATGGAATTACAGCTGCACCGGCATTCGCGCTCGATGGTACGATTGTAAATACACTGGCTGACCTTACTCAGCTCTATAACGACCGTGTACTTACTCCTTCACCGTTGCGCATCGCGATCAACCTGGTGAAAGACGGAGATGTAGTGCGTATCCATACAACGCTCACCAATTCATCGAACGATGTAGTCGCTGCTGCAGGTATTAATGCATTTACCGCTATTGTAGAGAAGACTATAACGGATGCCGCTTATCTTGGCAGCAACGGTGATACGCAATTCAATTTCGTAGCCAAAGAATTACTGCCAACAGCAGCGGGTATAAAACTTACGCAAGACCTCAATCCTGGCGAAAGCTTTGCACTGCCGGAAGTTGTGTGGAGCGATCGGAACCTGCTTGCCAGTGGCAACGGTGCGGTTGTTGTATATGTGCAAAGTATAGTAGGTGGTAATAAAAATGTATACCAGTCGAAAATCGTTGATGCAACCGTGGAGCCCGAACTGGTAACCGGTATAGAACACGGACTTGCTTCGCAGATCAGTGTTTATCCGAACCCGGCACGTGGCACCATCAACATTCAATTACCGGAAGCAGCCAGGTATAGCATGCCGGTAAATCTGCTGGATGGCTTTGGTCGTGAAGTATACTCGAATGCTTTTGCTGCCGGAGAAAAACAGAAAGCGATCAACACCACCAACTATGCAGCGGGTATCTATATACTGCAGATAAAAGCTTCTAACGGAGAATTGGTTCGCAAAAAAGTTGTACTCGCAGATAATCCGTAAGATATACTGAAGAGATTAACAGAAAGGCCGTCCGCAAGGATGGCCTTTCTTATTCGTATACCGGCATGGCGTCCAGCGCCTGCGTTGTGTTGGCCGACCAGTCGGTGCGAAAGTAAAAATGATGCAGGCCGTTGGTCACCACCAGAAAGTTTGCCTTTAGTGTAGCGTTATAGGTAGCAGCCTGGTGCAGCGTATGTTCGCTGATGGCAACATCGGGGGATTTACATTCGATTACCATCCACGGTTTACCTTCACGATTAAATACAACAATGTCAGATCGTTTGGCGAGCTGATTATACGAGAGCCCGCCTTCTACTTTGATCAGCGCCTTCGGATACTTTAACTCCTGTATCAGGTAATGTATAAAATGCTGGCGCACCCACTCTTCCGGAGTTAACACCAGGCGTTTCTTGCGAAGTATATCAAAGATCCACCACTTGCCATCGGCCTTTGTTACCTGGTATTCAAATGATGGAAGATTGAGTTGAATCATAACAGCAAAGAAACTACATTTTGATCAGAAACGTTTGTTACAAAAAGCGCGTGTTGCCGAATATAGTCCTAGAAGAAAGGATCATCCAAAATTCAAACTATATAGCGTCATCAATCGCGAATGATTTGGTACTTTTAGAAATATGAAAACAAAACAAGAAATAGTAGAAAACTGGCTTCCCCGTTACACCGGTCAGGCGCTCAATCAGTTTGGAGAGTATATCCTGCTGACCAACTTTGATAACTATGTAAAGATGTTTGCCGAGTGGCACAACACGGAAGTGATTGGCCAGGACCGCGCCATGCTCAGTGCAACGGCCGAAGGCATTACCATCATCAACTTTGGTATGGGTAGTCCGAATGCTGCCACGGTAATGGATTGCCTCAGCGCTATACAACCCAAGGCTGCGCTCTTCCTGGGTAAATGTGGCGGACTAAAAAAGAAAAATGACATTGGTGATCTTATCCTTCCAATCGCTGCTATACGGGGTGAAGGTACATCCAACGATTACTTTCCTGCAGAAGTGCCGGCACTGCCTTCGTTCGCTTTGCAGAAAGCTATATCCACTACCATCCGCGATTACAAGCAGGATTACTGGACGGGCACCGTATATACTACTAACCGAAGAGTATGGGAGTGGGATGAAGAGTTTAAAGAATATCTGCGGAAGATAAGAGCACAAGCTATCGATATGGAGACTGCCACAATTTTCAGCACCGCGTTCTATAACAAGATTCCTGCTGGAGCATTACTGTTAGTGTCTGATCAACCAATGGTTCCGGAAGGAGTAAAAACAGAAGTGAGCGATCAATCCGTTACCCGAAAATTTGTAGAGCTTCACCTCAAGATCGGAATCGATTCACTCCGTCAGCTTATCAACAATGGTGTTACCGTGAAGCACCTTCAGTACTGATCCGGTACTATTCACGAATATATATACCTGCCACCGGAAGTAAAGCGTTTATATACGTTGCTTCCGGATCTCTGCGGAATTCACGGTATATAAAATTATCATCCCGATAACAAAGTATAGTCCGAGGGCCAGTGCGCTATAGCGCATGCTTCCGGTTATATGGTCGATAAAGCCATACGAAAATGTTCCAAACACAATCGAGAGGTTATAGGTAACATCGTAGAAGCTGAAGTAAGAAGCATGATCGTTCGTATCGCGTGGTATAAGTTTCGAATATGTTGCCCGCGAGAGCGATTGTATACCTCCCATGACCATACCCACAACAAACGCCAGCGCATAAAACTGGTAAGCATTTACCGTGAGGTAAGCCCCTATACATATACCGATCCAGATGATGATCATGGTGCTGATCGCAAAGCGGTTTCCCTGTGACTGCGACACCCTGGCGAACAGCCACGCACCGATTGAACCCACCAGTTGGATAATTACTACGGTAGCAATCAGACTTCCGGTTTCCAGGTGCAGCACATCGGTGCCGAACAACGTAGCGAGATACATAACCGTTTGCACGCCCATGTTGTAAAAGAAAAATGCAGCCAGGTATCGCTTCAGGTCCTGCTGGCTCTTCAGGTTTCGCCATACCATACGCAGTTCTTCATATCCTTTTGTCCAGATGTTGCCGGTAGGTTTTCTTCCGTACGGATTCTCCGGAAGTATAGCAAAAGGTATCATGGAAAAACCAATCCACCACACACCCACCAGCAGAAACGAAAAGCGTGTAGCCTCACCGTCATTGGCAAAACCAAAAGGTTCAAAGTTCAGGATCATTACTGTGCAGATCACCATGAGTATAACACTGCCGTAATATCCCATGGAGTAACCACGCGCACTGGTTGCATCAAAACGATCTTTACTGACAATCTCGGGAAGAAACGCATCGTAAAATACAAGGCTGCCGGAATAACCTATACTGGCCAGTATAGAACAAGCTATACCCCACTCCAACATATCTATACTATCAAAGAAATATAGCCCTATGCACGATAAACTTCCGAGGTATACAAAAACCTTCATAAAAGTTTTCTTCTTGCCGGTATAGTCAGCCGCACCCGAGAGTAATGGAAGTATAGCCGCTACTACCAGAAACGAAAACGACAAAGCATACGAGTATAGCACGGAGTTTTGAATGGTGAACCCCAGGAACTGCACCTGGTCACTCCCATTCGTTACAGCTACTGCTTTATAGTATATCGGGAAGATAGCCGTAGTAATAACCAGCGAGTATACCGAGTTGGCCCAGTCGTACATATACCAGGCACGTACAGTTTTCGGGTTGTTTAACTGTGCAGCAACACTTACTCCATTCATGGCATGGGATGTTAAATCATTCAAGATACAATTATTTTACTTGCGTGGACTCGCGGATAACGAGTTTGCTTTTCACAATCCGTTTTTCCGGTTTCATATCCTGGTGGCGGATGTGGTTGATCAATATCTCGGCAGCACTTGCTCCGATATCGTGAGCCGGATGATCGATGCTGCTAAGCGAAGGCTCTACAAAACGACACAGGTTTTCGTTGTTAAAGCCCAGCACCGCTACATCGTTTGGAATGCGCAAGCCATTCTTCTTCATCATGTGCATCATCTCAATGGCAGCATAATCGTTAATGGCAAATATAGCATCCGGACGCTGCGGTAAATTAAGCAGGTAACGTGTATACTCTTCTACTTTATCGCTGCGATAATAAGCATGCACAATGTTGGAATCTTTTATCTGCAGGTTATGCTTGCGTAAGGCATCCAGATATCCGTTCAACCGGCCGCGACTATTCTGTAAATGTTCAGGCCCGGCTACAAATGCTATGCGCTGACAGCCTTGTTCAATGAGGTGCTCTGTTCCTTCCATCGCCACTTCATAATTATTCGTTACTACCTGCGAAGCTTCTACATCTTCAAACACGCGATCGAAAAATACCAGCGGTATACCTTTTTCCGTCAGTGAAGTAAAGTGTTCAAAACGATCTGTCTCGGTTGAAACAGAAACAATAATACCATCCACTCTGCTGGATACTAAAGAATGAATGTTCTTCTTCTCGGATATATAGGACTCGTTCGATTGGCAAATCATTACATTCATGCCCGCCATCTCTGCTTGCTTTTGTATACCGCCAACAGCACGCGCAAAGAAGCGGTTGATGGTTTCAGGAACGATCACACCAATCGTGTTGGTTTTTTGCTGCTTGAGATTTATAGCCAGTGTGTTGGGTTCGTATTGCAACTGACCGGCCAGATCAAGAACCTTCTTTTTGGTTTCCGGATGTATATCGGAGCGACCGGCCAGTGCGCGTGATACGGTTGACTTGGAAATGCCCAGCATGCGGGCGATGTCTTTGATCGTTGTTACTTTCTTCTGCATAAAGTGCCTGCAGGAAAATCAGGATTGGGTTAAAGATAAAAATTTTTCGTTCCCGTTCCCGGGAACGGTCTCGGAAAAATATTTTCGAAAATATACGTATGACCGCATGAAAGTTTGAAAAAAAGACGAAAATTAGAACAATCAATCGATTTCGTAACATGGATAAGTCTCTAACCAAAGTAGTCTCCGGTTCGGCACTCCCTCTAAATTTCCCGGGAAATTCATCCAAACAGTTTGATATAGACCTGTTGATGGAGCGCGTTCTCCGGGAGAATGATTACCTGGCATTTCAAAAATTATTTAACGGCATGTATACTCCGCTCTGCATGTTCTGTGTAAAGTTCGTGCAGGTAAAAGAAGTAGCCGAAGAGTTGGTGAGCGATGTATTCTATACTATATGGAAGAATCGTCAGCAAATCGAGATATCATCTCCCAAAGCTTATCTCTTCACAGCAGTGCGCAACAGGGCCTTCGACCATCTGCGCAAGATCAAGAAGACTGTATGGTGCGACCTGGAGGAAGCCACGCAAATGGCAACCGAGATAGCCGACAGCCAGGAGTTACTTATTCAGCAGGAATTTAATCGTCATGTAGAGAAATCCGTAGCACGACTGCCACGCCAGTGCCGATTGATCTTCGAAATGAGCCGCGAACATGGATTCAAGTATAAAGAGATCGCGAGCGCCCTTAACATCAGCATCAAAACCGTAGAAACACAAATGAGTCGCGCGCTGAAGCACCTGCGTGGTTCCTTGCAAACTACCTGACGTTCCCCCAAATTCTTTACAGAAAATTGAAGCTATAGAACCTTTTCAAATAAGGGTAATCCAAAACTAAATTCGTCTTTTCATAGTATACAGCTTCGATGAAAAGACTCAACGAGCAGGATTGGTCTCTTATTAGCCGTTATCTTAACGCAGACGTAAGCGAGCAGGATATGGCGCAACTTGATTCGATCTGGGCGGAGAACCCTGCTCTCAAATCAAGGATCGATGCGTTATGGCAAAGTAAAACTTCCACCAGTTTCTCTCCTGAGGATTTCGATGCCATCAAAGCTTTTCAAAAACTGCACGAGCGTCTTCAGCGCGAAGACCTGATCTGATCATCAAAATATACTATAAATGAATGCCGGTCATCGGTATAGCTATAGCGAATGGTATAGCCGGCATGATCGCAGATCTTTTTCACAATAGCCAACCCCAGGCCTACACCTTTACCGGGTTTACTCTGCTTGTTGAAGCGCTCAAAGATACGCTCCGGAGCAATGATTAAGGGTTTACCACTGTTGGCTACCAACAACTGATCGGCAGAAAGTTTTACAATTACTTCTCCATTCTCATGGGTGTGATGATATGCGTTACCCACAAGATTGGTAATAAGAACTTCTACCAGCACCCTGTTGGCATATAGTGTGCAAGAGTCAATCTCGTGTTTGGCATGAATGGTTATGTTTGATGTAAGCAGACCAAAGTTCTCGAGTTGTTTGAGCATGATTGGTTTTAAGTCTATCATCTCCCGCTCAGGGAACTGATCATTTTCAATCTTAGACAACAACAGCAGGTTCTTGTTCAGTCTTGATAGTCGTTGATTGGTTTCGAGTAAATCTTTTACCAGTTCAGCCTGCTCTTCGGTTAACTGCCTACTCTGCATCAGTGAATCAAGCTTTACCTGAAATATAGCGAGCGGTGTTTGTAGCTCATGCGAAGCATTTTCAATGAACTCCTTCTGCTGTATGAATACTTGTTTATTACGGTCTGTCAATTGCCGCACGGCATTGTTCAAGTCATCAAACTCAATGATCTCCGTTTGCTCATACTCAAACGATTCATTCTTATCCAGTTCATAAGCTTTCAGCTTGGTAAGTGTTTTATAGAACGGTTGCCATATACGCTTGGAGAGTGAACGGTTTATCAGGATCATACCAATAGTAAGCAACATTAAAAGCAACGCCACAACGGTAACGATAGCCGCCACCAGGTCATCATTATCCAGAAGCGACAAGCGGGTGGTGAGTAAATACGGATGTCCTTTTACAAGAATACTGGATTGCAACTCGCGATAAGGTTTTGTTTCCTGATCGAGGCTGTCATAAATAAATACCGTGCTATACTGCATACCACTTCGCGGGAAAGAATCCTGCACGATATCCACATCATACGACAGTTGTTCAAATACCTGCAAGTCAAATTCAAGATCATCGAGATATTCGAAACTCTTGATGTGATTGACAAACTGATCATGATGTGTAAGCAATGTTTCATCTACCTCCTCCTCCAATAAAGTATGGATAGCCAGGAACGAAATAGGAATCGTAACCAACACCAGTATAAATGAATATAACAGGAAGTTTCGTAAACTGAAATTCAGCAGCCTCATGCCGTAAATTTATAGCCAAGTCCGTAAACTGTTTTTATATAGTCGGCACAACCTGCATCGGCAAGTTTCTTCTTCAGGTTCTTCATGTGCGTGTAGATAAAATCAAAGTTATCCATAAAGTCGGCATCATCGCCTGTAAGATTTTCTGCGATCGCGTTCTTCGATACCACGCGATCTTTGTTGGCAACCAGAAACAGAAGCAGATCAAACTCCTTGCGGGTAACAACGATCGGTTTGTTATTCACCGTTATAGTCTTGGCTGCCGTATCGATCCTGATCTCGTTAAACTCAACGATGCTGGAGCCACTGAACTGCCGTCTGCGAATGATCGCCTGCACACGCGCTATCAACTCCGCCATGTGAAAAGGCTTTGCCAGGTAATCGTCTGCACCGAGATTTAATCCAACCACCTTATCATCAATAGAATTTTTTGCCGATACAATGATAACACCGTTCGTTTTACCAATTCGTTTCAACTCTTGCAATATCTGAAGACCGCTCCCACCGGGTAAAGATATATCGAGCAGTATACAATCATAGTCGTGCGCCACAACCTTATCCATAGCCGTCTCATAATCATTTGCCTGCTCGCACAAATAATTTTCAGAACGCAAAAATTCCGCCATGCTATCCGCCAGCTCCATCTCATCTTCTATAATCAATACCTTCATCTTTTCGGGTCTTTATTTCTTCTTTCCCAACCACAACAAAGCATCTACAATCATCTGATCCTGTATAGCATTACCAAACGTAAGTGATAATTCTTTATTGGTGCCGTGTTCATAATCTATATCGTTGTGCCCCATGTTCAAATATAGCATCCTATATTTCGTATTCGTCCACACTACCGGGTAATAGCCGCTGTGCCATATCTCGTGTTGTTTGGGTCCGGTGCCGAGCGGAAAACTGGCCGGGTCTATCGAGAGCAATATTTTGATGTCATGGTTTTTCGTGAGATCTTTTTCCCAGCTATACCATTCGCTGGGAGACGACTTGAATGTTGCCGGTAAATGCTGTGTGACCGGATGTTTTTTATCTTCCACTTTTAATATAGCAGACGTTGGTCGCCAGGTATTTCCTTTGTACTGCCCCGCTCCTATAAATTGATTGTGGTACCAATCCCAGTTCTGCGGATAAGCAGAGGGTGTAAGCGCAAAACCGGCAAAGTGAAAACCGATCCATCCGCCACCATGCTCTATATATTTTTGAAAAGCCACACGTTGTGCCGCAGAATCCGGACGTGTATCCAGAAACACTACCACCTGGTAACGCGACAGGTATTTCTCATTCAGGTTATCCCAATTGTTAGTGGAGTCATAGGTAAAATTATACTTGCCTGCCATAGCAGCAAACCACTTGTTGGCTTCGTGCACAAAGCTGATGTGCGCCTGATCCTGTTTAGCTGTATAAAATCCTACAACATGAAAGGTTGAAGAAGGTTGTGCCCATGCATCAGAGAACAACACACACAACACACCGAGTAAAATTATGCGAGTAAGGCGCTTCATGGATATAGTCATAACTGTTTTTAGATTGATCGAATTTAGGTATTTAATCCAATTCAGCAGGGAAAGTAAAATAAAAAGCCCCGAAAAAATCGAGGCTTTGGTTATACGGTATAAACTTGTTGCTATCAGATTCTCGAGGGTGCCTTGCCATACATTTTTTTGAAGGCAAACGAAAAGTGCGACAGATCCTGAAACCCCAACTCAAGATATACTTCCGAAGGTGCAGCGCCCTTTTCTTTGATCAGGTAATGTGCCTCCTGTAATCTTCGTTGTTGCAACCACCGGCTGGGAGAACTGTGAAAGATCTTCTCAAAGTCGCGCTTGAATGTAGCTAGGCTTCTGCCTGTGAGATATGCAAATCGTTTCAACTCTACATTGAAATGAAAATTACGATTCATAAATGCTTCCAGGTCGATCTTGCCCGGATCGGTAAAATCAAACAGCACATTCTTCATCTCCGGATTTACCTGCAGCAAAAGCAACACTGCTTCTCTCATCTTCAACGACAACAATTTATCATTACCGGGTTGTTGCAGTTGCTCATAAGGCCGCAGCGAATTCATATAGCTTTCATATAGTATATCCGACTTCAGCGGTACAATTACGTCATCGGCCGCTGGTCCATCAGCTTTATAGCCATACTCCATACCAATCTCCCGCAGAGCTTCCTGATCCAGGTAGATGGATACTGATTTGAACTCTCCCTGCGCTGGTGGCAGTTTGGTAAATTTTACCAGCGAGTTTCGCTTGCAAAAACGAAAATCTCCCGGGTTGAACGTATGCACCTTGTCTCCATCGTTCAGGAAAAGTGTACCCGTCAATTGGTAACTGAAAACATGTTCCTTTACAAACTGCTCTCCCTCATGGTTACGGGTATAATAGCAGGAATATACTATAGGTGCAGACTTGCTGACCTTGTTTACTGCTTCAGGCATATATCAAATATATAAATACCAACAGAATAGCGAATCGTTATTTATGCCAAACACGCCAGCACCGTTAGCAACCGCTTATTGTTTGTTTGATTAGCAAAGTGTTTTATCCTTTTTGTGGAACAAATGCTTTTCCTTCTGCGGTTTCCAGGAAATTTACCGCGTTGTCGTGGTCGGTGGAAACACTCACATTCATCCACTGCTCCAGTTCGGCACCTCTCGCCTCATTCGCCTGCTTTAACATACCGATGGCTTCACTACCCAACACCAGATGTACAGGAGGCTTCGGGTGGCTGGCCAGATCAACCATTACTTTCGCAGCTTTATCCGGATCGCCCATTGGTACATAAGCGCCTTTACGCAGGAAGTTCACTACAAAATCAACTGTAGATTCATAGCCTTCTACGTGCTCGGTAAAGGTCATGGAAGCACCACCCCAATCGGTGCGAAAACCTCCCGGCTCTACCGATGTTACATATATACCCAAAGGTGCCACTTCTCTGGCGAGTGCTTCACTAAAACCACTCAAACCAAATTTAGCAGCCTGATACATGGTAAGACCAGGATTACCGATGCGACCGCCTATAGAACTGATCTGTAGTATACGGCCAGCTCGCTGCTTGCGCATATAGGGCAACACCGCGCGAGTTACTTCAATCGGTCCATACAGATTTGTTTCTAACTGACTGCGCACTTGTTCATCGGTAAATGCTTCGGCTGCTCCTGTTATACCAAAGCCTGCATTGTTTACCAACACATCAATTTTACCAAAGTGTTTTATACCTTGTGCTACAGCAGTATGTATCTGTGCTTTATCGGTAACATCCATTGCTGCCGGGTAAATCTGTTCACCGAATTTCTTCACCAGGTCACTCAACTGCTCAGGCTTGCGCGCTGTTGCAATCACGTTATCACCACTGGCTAACACGGCCTCGGTCAGGCTTTTTCCCAATCCGCGGGAACTGCCTGTTATAAACCAAACTTTTGTCATTGCGTTTTTGATTTTTGTTTACACAAAGCTCGGCAGTAACCTTCCTCTTAACTTTGCTAAAAGGCTCAAAGTTCATTTGTTCAAACGCTCACGCGAATTTTTCTTATAGCATACCCAAGACCTGTAAACAACAGCACTTTTCTCTTTGTTATAGAAACGGAAACCAATAGCATACTATCGCTGCCAGGTATATATCATTTGTGTCTGCCTTCAGCAATTACCTGCGCTTCTAAAAAATGCCGGGTTCCTTGCAGAAATTGATTTTAAAGTAGTAGATTTATTTACATGCCGGATGTATAGGAGAGATTATTAGCATTATCAACCAGTCTCTTCAGCCGCCCGGCACCCTACCTCCTGCCTGCTCATCCTTTTGCCGACAGCGGGGTATATATATAGTTTTGGCTGAACCCGCTGACTTCAGAATTTGCCGGCACGTTGACGTGAGATACATCCCAGGAAGCCGGCGACAAGCTAAAAATAGTTACTGGAAATTTTCAACGTTGATGTTACGATGATATCGCTCTGCTTCCCTGCTCATCCATCTGTAGCCGCCATCTGTCCGGATACGTTGAGGACAAACCTGATTTTCAAAAAGACTCGTTATGAAAAGACAAAACACGCTCATCCGTTTCTCATCTTTTATAGCTGCAGTAGCATTGGCTATTATAACGGTATCCCTATACGTTCTTTGGCTTGTGGGAGGCGATGATATAGGCCAGCAATTAAGTGAAATACAAGCCAGTAGTATATTACTCACGCGGCTTCAATCTTCGCAGGTAGCGCTGACGGAAGGCGTTCAGGAAAATATACTCCGGAACCTGACCATGCAAACCCAGGACTTAAAGAACAGCCTGACGAAATTTTCAAAAGATAAAAACCTGCCCGGTATATATGAAAAAACAGAAACGCTGTGGAGAGATATTTCGGCATTAAACGATGCACATTCCGAATTTAAAAAGCAACTGAACTCCACTCCGGATTCTCTTCGCGCTATAGCACGATCCGATTTTGATAAGCGCTTCGCAGCGATTCTTACTCACGGTACCACAACAGCTTTATCGATAGAAACAGCTTTGAAGATCTATACACGCTCACTGCGCGATGAGCAGAGCACACAGATGGCTTCATTAAAAAAAACTTCCTGGCTATTGTTCCTGGCACTTGTTAGCGGATTTGGCGGAATCGGTTATCTCACTTTCAAAAAGCTGAACGCCAATGAAAAGTACCGGCAGGAGTCGGAAGAGAAATTTGCTCATGAAAATGTACGCATGCAAACTATGACACGATTTGTCGAAGCTATAGCAAGTGGCTCGTATAGCCAGACCGTTGAGTTTGAAGAAGGCGATCATCTGACGCAGATGATGGCAGAGATGAAAAACAAACTACAGGTGTCATCGGAATCGGATCGTAAACGCAATTGGGCAAACGAAGGTATGGCTGAAATTGCCAAGCTGCTGCGTGACTCTACTACTGCCGAGATACTATATTCCAACGTAACACGCTTCGTTGTTAAATATACCCGCTCCAACCAGGCCAGCCTCTTTGTACTAAACGATGAAAACAAGGACAACATTTACCTGCAACTGGTAAGCACGTATGCCTACGATAAAAAGAAGTTTGCTGAAAAGAAATTTGAATTGGGAGAAGGACTCGTAGGACAAGCGGTGCTGGAAGGCCAAACGGTATATCTCACACAAGTACCGCAGCAGTATATCCGGATCACTTCAGGGTTGGGTGAAGCTCCGCCTACAGCAGTAATTATTATACCGCTTAAACTGAATGATAAAATATATGGTGCTATAGAAATGGCTTCGTTCCATCCGTATGAAGCATACGAGATTGAGTTCCTCGAAAAATTGGGAGAAGGTATAGCATCTTCTATTTCAACAGCACAGGTAAATGATCGCACCCGTGCATTGCTGTTGCAAAGCCAGCAACAGGCAGAGGAATTGAAAGCACAGGAAGAGGAGATACGCCAGAACATGGAAGAGCTCACGGCTACACAAGAGGAAATGAGTCGTAAAGATATGGAGATGACCGGGCAGCTCAACGCGATCAATAATACTATGGCAGCGATAGAATTTAGTCTGAATGGTGTTATCAATTCTGCCAATGAAAAATTTCTGCATACAATGGGCTATACGCTGGATGAAGTGAAAGGAAAACATCACCGCATGTTTGTAGATATAGCGCTTGCTGACAGCCGGGAGTATAAAAAATTCTGGGAAGATCTGAGAAGCGGTATAGCACAGATCGGAGAATTTCAGCGCATCGGTAAACATGGAAAAAGTATATGGTTAAGTGCCAGCTATACGCCTATTCTTAATCAGCATGGCGATCCTTACAAGATCATCAAATTTGCACAGGATATAACCGAACAAAAAATTAAGGCGCTCGACTTTGAAGGGCAAATAAAAGCTGTTAACAATACTATGGCTTCCATTGAATTTACACTGGATGGGAAGATCGTTACAGCCAACGAAAAATTCCTCGCTGCCATGGGCTATACATTAAGTGAGATCAAAGGGAAATACCACCGCATGTTTGCTGATGAGAAATATACCCAGAGCCTGGAATATAATCAGTTCTGGCAGGAGCTTAACAACGGCATATCGCAATCAGGAGAGTTTAGAAGGATTGGTAAAAATAAAAAGGAAGTGTGGCTCAATGCCAGTTATACTCCTATATTGAATATTAACGGCAAGCCCTATAAGATCGTAAAATTTGCACAGGATGTAACCGCAATTAAGCTGAAGTCGCTCGACTTTGAAGGACAGATCAACGCTGTAAATAATACCATGGCTTCTATCGAATTTACACTGGATGGTAATATTGTTACTGCCAATCAAAAATTTCTGGATACGATGGGATATACCCTTGACGAAATAAAAGGAAAACATCATCGCATGTTTACCGATGCTGCACATGCCGGCAGTTATGTGTATCATAAATTCTGGGAAGATCTGGGGAAAGGTATATCGCAGTCAGGTGAGTTCAGAAGATTGGGTAAAGATCACAAGGAAGTTTGGCTCTCTGCCAGCTATACCCCCATCAAAGATATTGATGGTCGTCCATATAAAGTAATCAAGTTCGCGCAGGATATAACCGCTGTTAAACAGAAGACACTTGATTATGAGGGGCAGGTAAATGGTATACGAAGATCAAACGCTGTCATTGAATTTGATATCCGGGGAAATATACTCGATGCCAATGAGATGTTTGTGGCGGCTATGGGATATGAAACGAAGGAGCAGATCGTTGGCAGGCATCACAGCATTTTTGTTACCGATGAAGAAAAGCAGTCGGCTGAGTATAGAAAGTTTTGGGAACGCCTGGCTCATGGCGAATTTTTTACAGGAGAGTTTGTACGAAAAAGAGCAGACGGTTCTGATATACAAATACGCGGAAGCTACAACCCTATATTGGATAGCCAGGAAAAACCCTGTAAGGTCATAAAGTTTGCGCAGGTTATCGGCCAGGAACAAAACATCCTGGTGAAGGAAGCACAAGACAGACTCATACAAAAACTGAATGAACAGGAAACGAAGAAGAACCGTGTGAACACACACAATCAACCCGATGTGTGATTACAACGAAAGCCTGGATAAGTGTGTCTAAATAGAAAGCTCACTATGAAAACGAGGTTTTATATACTTATCCTTCTCTTTGCGCTTTGTTGCTGCGAGAGTAAAGACACGGAGTTAACCGCTTCGCGAAAGGCAGCTGGTTTTACCGGTAACTGGACGATTGAGCAGGTATATGCCAATGACCACTGGGGTGGCCCGCTCACCTGGAGAAATACCGACTGGGGCAAGCAGATCAAATTCACAGCGGATGAATACTACGAAAAAACGAACGGCACTTTTCAATTGATTGGCTCGTATAAAATAGTTTCCGATACCGAAATTGAGATCACATTAGATCCTCCTGTACAGGATTTCCCAACCTATACATTAGGCTATACTTTTGAAGAAGATGGCACACTTACCTTGCGAAAAAATCAATTTGAAGGTGTTGTGGCCGAACGATACCGGTTTAACGCAACGGAATAAGTCTGGCAAAAGAAATACAACGGTCCGTCTAGACAAAAAACGGACCGTTGCGGCTATATATACCTATACTACATAGCCGGTGTGATCTTCAAATTGGCGAATGAGCCGTTCGAGGTCACTCCTGCCCAGAAGCCAATTCTTCCGGTTCTATTCTCGTTCAGACTTTCAACTTCCAGGCTTGGCTTGGCAGAATTGTTCACATATACCCTGATCAATTTACCCTGTACGGTGATCTTTACATGAAACCAATCGTCCGGGTTCGGAACAGGATTAACTTTGCTCTCATATTTGCCGGGAGAATCTGCGCGGAGTTTATCCCAGGGATAATCGGGCATAAATACATACTGTACCGATCTTGGCCTGCGCACCGTGTCCGGATTCATAAAATTAAACGGACGGAAATAAATCACCTCATACTTTTTATCTTCCGTTGCATGAAATGCTGCACCAACAAAACTCTGCTGCGGCACATTTCTTCCTTTCACATCAAACTCGATGGTGCCGTTGGAGAATTTATAGTCTTTCAACAACATATAACCATCACTTTCGGCTTCGCTGAATTGAATAACTTTTTTTCCATTCTCTGTAGTAGCACTCACATTGCGACCTGTTACATCCCACAATTTCAGGTTATGCAAATCAGGTTGAAAAGTTTGTGCAACCGCTAAAAGATTAACAGCCAGCAACAGCATAAAACTTAAACAGTATTTCATAAGCATTTTTATTTTTGGTTTTTGGATTGAAGTTTCGAACGCCAAAATTCCTGCAAAAGGATTGTTTTTCGTTGTTCAAGTTCGTGCCAAATCCGTACAAGCCTATACCATTGTTTTACTATGACCAAAAACGGAGAAGAATCAGAAGTTACCCGATGCCTGTTGCTGATCGAATCTCAACTCGGTTGGGGCGCCAGCGAACAGTGGGTAAACTATGATTTTGAAAAACTGAGCGACACTATTCACGAAAGTACCGGTGTGCGGTTAAGTATAACAACGCTGAAACGCATTTGGGGAAAACTGAAATACGACAGCGCTCCAACGCTTACCACACTAAATGCTCTGGCCAAATTTGCCGGCTATACCGATTGGCGCACATTTAAACAGCAAGGTAACACTTCTGCTACAATAGAAGTGGATGAAGTACAACCCGCTCCGGTTCAGGCAGCCACCGTACGCAAGCATAACACGCGTTACTACTGGTTATTGCTGTTGATTCCGTTCGCGCTCCTGGGGTATGCACTGATCCCTGCCAGGTATAAAATAAAAAACTATACGATCGACAGCAATCTATACTCTTTCCGTGCAGACAAGATGGTAACAGAAGGTGTACCCAACTCGGTTGTGTTTCATTATAATGCTGAAGCTTCTCCTACCGATTCTGTTTTTATAGCGCAGACATGGGACCTCTCCCGGAAAGTACGTGTACCCAAAAACAAAACGGCACACTCTGCTATCTACTATTACCCCGGCTACTTCCGTGCAAAACTTCTGATCGATACCATTGTTGTAAAGACGCATGATCTCTGGATTACTTCCGGAGGATGGTTGTGCCTGGCAGAGAATAATCCTGTGCCGCTATATTTCACACAGGCAGAATGTATAAAAGACAGTATCGTAGAAGTAAATGAAAGTATATTGAAGAAATACAATCTCTCACTTCATCCGAAAGCTCCGCGTATTCGCTTTTTCAATCAGCGTAACCTGGGCGATCTGATGAGCGACAACTTTACGTTTGAAACCAAACTGCAAAGTGACTTCAATGAAGGCACCAATGTATGTCAACCCGTACAGGTATTGATTCAATGCAAAGACGATATAATTATTATACCTTTTTCTGCCAGGAGCTGTGTTGGCGATCTGCAATTAGCGTTCTGCGGAACTTATGTCACCAGTAAAGATGCTGACCTCTCCAGGTTTGGAGCCGACCTCACTCAATGGACTAAACTTCGGATAGAAACCGTTAACAAACATACTACGATCTATATCAACGATCAGAAAGCATACTCATTTACATTCCCCAATGACGCAAGCAACATTGTAGGCATACAATATCGTTTTAATGGTGTAGGAGCTGTAAAAGATACCTGGTTTGAAAATAAAGGCAAGGTTACCCGGTTTTAATTTACCAGGCAGGCAAACTTTTTTCTATATACTTTTTGTTACGGCTATACTCTATACTCAATAATCTATCACAACGTGAGCAATCCGGTTATCAACAAATCCACTTTTGATTTTTTAAAGAAGCTTTCTGCAAACAACGATCGCGAATGGTTCAGCGAGCATAAAGCACAATATGAACTTGCCAAAGAAAATGCCGAAGCATTTATGGATGCACTCATCGCGAAGATGAATACTCATGATCAACTGGAAAATCCTTCGGGGAAGAAGAGCCTCTATCGCATCTACAATGACGTACGCTTCTCAAAAAACAAAGCTCCCTATAACGCCCGGTTTGCCGGTTACCTGAAACGCTCCAAACCTTTGTTGCGCGGTGGATACTATATTCGCATAAAACCAGGAGCTTCGCGTATAGCCTGTGGATTTATGAATCCTAATACTGATGACCTGAAACGTATACGCGAAGATATAGCAGCAAACTATACCGACTGGAAAAAAATACTGAACACCAAGAGCATCAAACAAAACTTTGGTGGTATGCAGGGCGAACAGGTAAAGAGCGCACCACGCGGTTTCTCCAGCGATGATCCCGCTATAGAACTTCTTCGCTATAAACAATTCTGGTTCGAGCACACATTTACCGATAGCGAAGTAATGGCACCAGACTTCCTATTGAAAGTAAACAACACCTATAAAGCCATTCGCCCGTTCTTCGATTACATGAGCGATCTGCTCACAACAGATTCTAATGGTGAATCGCTGTATTAGCGATTCACCCAAAAATATATTTTTATTTTTTTGACTCCTTCCAGAATCGACTGACTACCTAAACAGAGGGAGTATACTTTCTAAATATTTCCCCGTTCACTCAGTGATTATGCTATATATTTTTTTGATGTGTAGTAATATACATTTATATACCCGGATATAGGCGTTGGCAGGGATTGGAAAATCATTCGGTACTCATTTACTTTTGAAAAAGATCTTTTTTGGCGGAGCGACCAACGCCTGCTAATTATTATTCAACGCAACTATATATGATGAAACGAAAAATAACAATTCTAATTCCCCTCGGTATTTGTCTCATCGCTTCTGCAATTTCGTGGGTACTGATCGTTACTGGTATAACCGGAGAAAAAGAAACCTGGCGAGTAATTTTCAGCTCTGCTGGATTATTGGGGATTCTGTTTCTTACGCTATGGCTCGGCAAAAGAATTTACAAAAAGGCGTAAATATATATCAAAAAAAATGGTGAAGGACCTTAATGAATGCCCTCACCATTATAAGAATAGAAACGTACTAACCTTAAACGTTAAACCTTAAACCTGGCACCTCAAAGCATCTACTGCTTCGCCAGCCACTCCAATATATAGTCGGCATCTTCCTTCCAGGTAGACTGCCCCACCACGTAGTGATTTCTTCCTTTAAACTCTTTATAGTCCAGAACAGAGCCGTTCTTTTTATACCGTTTATAGTTACGAAGATTGAGGTGAGCGGGTATAATGGTATCGAGGTCGCCCGAAGTAAGAAGAAGCGGTACATGCGGTTTATCGAAGTCTACCTTTGCAGCACTGGTTAGTCCGCCACGTGCTACAGTTTTCGATTCAGGTATAGTATTCTGTTCATACGCTTCCAATTGTTCTTCGAGTGGCATCTCATTGACAAAAGCATATTGCCAGTCTTTAAACGACATCAGGTAGGTCTTCTTTAGCGAAGTGAAAAGTCCTAACGCTTTCCATCCTGCTTTTAAAAATGAAAACTCATAGGGAAATACACCCAGTGGCGGAACTGAATGTATAGCAACACCGGCCGCTGCAAGATCGCGATTCACAATGATCTGTGTCATCAGTCCTCCCAACGAGTGGCCGATCACAATGGGCTTCTCCGGAAAACTTTTTACAATACCGGCATAATGATCCACCACTTCGCTGAGCGTAAGCGTGGCAAGATCTATATCATTGGGCTGGCGTTTTCTCAATACATCCGGAGGAGCATCTTTAAACGGCCAGGGAGGAGCTACACATGTATAGCCTTTACTTTGAAAGTATTCGATCCAGGGATTCCAGCCGAGGTTGGTAACAAAGGCACCGGTAACAAAGACGACATTTTTAGTTTGGATGGCCATAACAAAGGGGATTTGGGTAAGTAAATTTCAACTCCCATTAAGTTGACCAATAAATAGTATAAAAGCGAGAAACGGGCCGATTAATTACGGATATATACCCGGATCAAATAACATGCAACGTTTGCGAGAAGCAACGCAGGTCACGCCTCGTCTACCATTAGACAAGATATACCTTGTGCAGGGTATATATCAGGCTACCTTCGACAACTGCTGCTCGGCAATGGCCTGGTTCCGAATGCGCTCGCGATGCTGCGTGCCCCATTTATTCAGCGACTGCAACACCTCGTGGAGGGAATCTGCATACTCGGTAACTTCATATTCCACCATCACTGGCGTTGTTTCCGTATATACATTTCGTTTGATAAAACCATTCATCTCAAGATCCTTCAATTCATTTGAGAGCACACGAGCCGAGATGCCTGTTACCTTGCGCTGCAATTCATTAAACCGCTTGTTACCTTCTGATAGCGCGATGATAATTCGCAGTTTCCATTTTCCTCCGATCACGTACAGTGCATCACCCACTGCGTTTAGTGCGGCAGTACATTCTGCACTGGAGAGAGGACTGTTAGGTTTTAATCCTGGCATATATAGTTTATGGTTAAGTTACCTGAAGGTTAGTACTAACCTTCTGTTCACTACTAATATTTGCATAGCAAAGGTATCTATTTTTGTAACACCAAAGCGCGAAAAAAGCGCTGTCATGACACGCAAAAGAATTTAAAGGTCGAATACACTATTCGAACGGTAAAGCTTTGATCAGCCCTTATAACAATTCCTCTGTGGTTACGCAGCGGCTGTTCTGCTTGTGCCATTTCGGAAATAAAACTCAACTAAAAAGTCATGAAAAACATATTGCATATAGTTTCAAGTCCACGCGGAGAAGAGTCGAACAGTACATTGCTGGGAAATACGATCATTGAAAAATTATTAAAAGAAAATCCCGGAAGTAAAGTTGTTGTGAACAACGTGATCGATAAAAATTATAAACCACTGCAGTCCGTTCACGTTACGGCTTACCGGTTGCCTGATGATAGTCAAACAACCGAGCAACGCACAGCACTTCGTGATTCAGACAATGCGGTAGCCGAGTTATCAGAAGCAGATATAGTTGTCATCAGTTTGCCTATATATAATTTTGCTATACCGGCTATATTAAAAGGCTGGGTAGATCATATTGTTCGGGGAGGTAAAACATTCAGTTACCAGACCGGCAAAGCAGAAGGTCTGCTGAAAGGCAAGAAAGTATATTTAGCAATTGCCTCAAACGGAGTATTCTCGGAAGGCCCGCTGAAAGCTATCGATCATGCAGAACCCTACCTGCGATTCATACTCGGCTTTATAGGCATCACCGATATAACTACCTATAGAATCGAGGGAGCCGGCATTCCGGGGGTAATGGAAACGGCTGTACAAAAAGGATTGGAAAGTGTACTGGCATAAGTATATATACTGTTGGGCTTTGCTATACAGGCAGAGCTCAGCAGTAAGTATATACCTGTTATTGACGTTGCAAGCCGAAATCAAACCGTTCGTGAACAACTCTTTTCATTAAGCCCAGTTGTCCGCAGTGCCACATGGTGTGTTTTACATTCCAGTCAAGTGCTTCGAATTTATTACTGGCCACCGGATGCGGCACAGGAGTAGGCACCAGTGGATGCTCCAGATCATCAGGTGTTAATGATTGAATGATCTCGATCGAACGCTGCTGTATAAATTGCAGGTGATTATGCAATTGCTCCGGACTTGCTTTACCCACCGATTTCTTCGGAATGCCATGGGTAAAGTATTGATCATACTCCCGCATAGGCACCTGCTGAAGTATATCTTTTTGATGCCCGACTATTACCATAACTGCGTGGAAGTAGTGACTCAGCACCAAATGGCCTACCTGCCAGCTTATGTTTGACTCAATGATCTCCGGTGTATTCTCCCATTGATTATACGGAACAGGGCTTATCAGTCTATTCAGCCAATTGTAAGCATCCTGTGTTTGTCGGGCAAGAATTTCCACCGGTGATTTCATATCGTACAGTAATTGTATTAAATCACTAATCTATAAGATAATTTCAATTACCAACATTATCTTATTATTGTTCCTTGAAAATAAAGGAATTTATCACCGATGGGTTGTTCATCTTATACAGTACAATGTTGAATTTCTTCTGCTGTTCCCGAATCACATTACTAAACATTTCCGATACCGCATAGTTGGTAGCGTATATCTTATCACCATACGCAAAACCGCTGCTCAGGAAGTTCCCGGCACTGAATGTAACAGAAGAGTTTTGTACATTATTCACATAGCCCGCATTGATGTATCCTCCGGGACCAAATGCTATTTCTTTCGTATTGATTGATACCTCCGGACTTTTACTAAAACAGAAGTATTCCCCCACCATATAGTCTCCATCGGGTTTATCGTTTGTGGAACGTTGATAACTCAGCCAGCCATCTGCATAGTCTACCCAGAAGTATTCATCAAAAGAAAAAGGAATTTCTTCCACTAACGCAATCTCAGATACTGTATCTGCACTGGTGGTATGCTCTATTTTAATTGTGTTAATCCCTACATATCCGGGTTTATCGATCGTTAACAATAAGTCGCCCTTGGGTAAATTATCAACTTTAAATTTTCCGTTAGCGTCCGGAGTAACTACCACAGGGCTTGCATTTACATCACCGAATTTGATAGTAACATCAGAATATACCAGGTTCTCCTCTCCATATTTATCATAAAGCTTAACACTCCCCACCAATGTATTTGTCTCTATACCATTGTCATCATCCGAACAGGAAAAGATGATCATTGAAATTAGTAGTGCGAAAAGGGTTACGGTTGAAAAATAGGGCTTCATATTTATTGATGGGATTATAATATACAACTTACCATTAGCGTTGATACATTACGGTTAATACCACACCAAATTTAATGCTTTACAACGAACTTCCTATATATATGAAAAAAGCCCCGGTATTCCAGGGCTTTAATGTTATTATAGCTAAAGACTATTAATACTTCTGAACTTTGATATTCACCAGCAGGCGTTCACCATTGATAGCCGTTGTTTTAATAGCACCTTTTTTTCCTGATGCAGTTTCAAACAGAATGATATACGGGTTAGATGTACCAAAGCTCTCCTCATCGCTCGCATCGATCGCTACATTTTTGATGAAGCTCTCGTCAGTAGCGTTGTCAAATACAGTTGGAGTAACGCCAAGCCCCTCTGGGTAGTTGATAACTTTTGTAGTGGTTGCTCCTGCTATTCCAAATTTCTCGTTCGCATCATCAGGACTTGTAAAGTAATTTACAGAAGTACCTAATTGACTGAAAGCAAGATCAATTTTAGGACCTGTAGTGCTGTTCACTTCGCTGTCTTTATAGATCAGTCCTGTTTGCGTAGAGAAGAAACGACCGTAGGTAGAGCTTCCTGCTTCACGCGCAAAAGCAACATCGGTATAGGTAACGATAGCACTGTTTCCTTCGATCTCTACGGTTTTAACAACTGTCTTGGTGTCGCTGCCACTGGTTGCTACCAGGGTAACTTCAAATGTTCCGGCCTTATCAACCGTAAGAGCTGCAGGATCTTTATCCAGCGATGTACTAACATTAGCGCCAGCGCTGAATGCCCATCCATATACAACAGCACCTGTTGTTGAGTTGGTAATTGTAACGGTAGCATTCGGTGCCTGACCGCTAACAGACAATGAGAAGTCAGCAACTACAGCTGTACTGTCATCGTCACTTGAACAAGATGAAACAAACAGGATAGCACATAACATGGCCACCGGTGCAAAAAACTTTTTAATCATAACTTTTTTTTAATTTTTAGGACACAATGATAGACCTATAGCTACGGCTATAAAAAGTAAACTATAGGCAAACCTTACACACGCAACGGTATGGCTACTGAAAATAATGGTGAAGAACAGCTTAAGGATTAAAACGTTCGAACGGTTAAATAAAAGGATGCCCGGTGAAGTGAATACTTTCTTTGAATAGAGTAAAAAATCCAACTAAGCTAATTATTCCGTTATTTATATAATCGTACAAATAATTACTCCCACCAGTGTTTATCCTAATTATTACTATGAATATATACTATGAGAATATGTCCGCTTCCGGACGATTTCTAAATGGCTTTTGACGATAGTATAAGCTCGCTGCTATAGGTGAAAATATAGTATCACTCTCTGACAACATACGGAAATCACCGCAGACTATACTTGAAGCAGTTATTATTACTCGCGAAGAGGCAGGCGAGTTTATCCTCTAAAATCTCAAATTGCTTCGAAGCCGTTATATAGTGGACACTCTATTGAAAGATATTTACTTTACTTACAACATATAAATATCCATAAGAAGGAGAGAAATGGACCTTAGTAATACAGGAAGCACTACGTTTAAATACTTGTTTTTTCCCGTCAAGAAAATAATAAACAACAATACTCCTATTCCAACTCCAATTGTTGTACCACCCGTTATTAAAAGTGTTTTATACCCATCATTACCCAAATGAAAGAGGGAAAACGCAATACCAAGTGCAGAAATTCCTGAGCTTATCCAAAGCACCTTTGGTATAATCATCAATCCCAGTAATTCTGAAAAGCCAAATTGCTTGCTCATCTGCTCGGAAAGATCGACTGGTCGAAACGCGAATAAGAAAAAGACGACACCAAGTCCGATAAGTGCTACCTCAATCACTATCGTGCTTATTTCCAACAACATTAGCATTGCCCCAATCACAAGAGCCGTTAATAAAATTCTCTCTAACAATGGAAGATGCTTGGTTATTCTTATGATCATTGGTATTGAAGTCTTCGATGAAGTTTCCATTTTACTTTACCGGTAATATATAAATTCAGCACAAGGTATAATGAACAAAGGGCATAAAAATATAAAATAAGAAAGTCAAGATTTAAGAAGCACAAGATTCAGAAGGTTCTCATTTGTAACGACAAAGATTTCTCAGTATTAGACAGTCTAAGACACTTTCCGAACCTACCTTAGCAAGGTGTTTGAGTGATGAGTTCACAACACGGCCAGACTATTTAAAATGTTGTAGGAAGTCGCCTGGAATACTTTCATTAACAGTTTATACTTATCTATAAACGACTCACAAATCATAACCTATTACTTATGATTCTTATAACCGTAACTTCCATTGATGAGTGGACGCTTTATACTTACCTGGGCGTTGTTGAAATTGTACTTACAAGCACTATTGCCTGGTATGCGTGGCGATGGCCAAGAGTATGATATATATACTTTGTGTTGGTATATTTGGTAGAAGATTTGTTAGAAGGTTTATTAACATATTATAATTTTTATGCATGCATCTTACCAACACAATACGCCACCAGTTATTTCTGTAATGCTGGCAGTATCAGACACTCCTAAAGCTGTTGCCTGGTACAAAGAGGCATTGGGAGCTACAGAGTTATGGAACTTAGGCTCAGTCGCGGGATTACAAATTGCCGGAGCTCCTTTCTTTTTGGGCGAGCCAGCAGCAAATGGTTGGGAAAGTCCAGCCAAGCTTGGCATCACTTCTGCCCGCATTGAAGTTTTCTGTGATGATCCGGATGCTTTCATTACTCGTGCGGTGAAGTGTGGTGCAAATGGTGACTTCGATCCTATCCGGAATCACGAAGCTCTGTGGGGTATTCACCGACAAGGAGGATTTATAGATCCCTTTGGTCACATCTGGTTGATTGGTGATCGATCTCCTCTACAAGTTTATTAATTTACATAAGATACCGGGCATAGAGATTTACGAATCGGTGAATACAGGTCGCTCCTGAATGTGGAAGCAAACATCTATATACCTAACACGTCCAAATGACGCTTATAAAAGAAAGCCCTTTACAACAAAGAAATGTTCCTCTTGCAGAACTGATTCTACCATTAGAAGCTTAACTCCATGTATTTTAAATCATTTTTTATATTTTACAGGCTAAGTTATAACGTGAAGCTGCAAACATCTTATAAATCATTGAGTTCATTTTCTGTACATACGCTCAGACTGTTAATCAACCCGCATCGGATCGCACTAACCTGATGAGTAACAAATCTATCTACTTTTCTGGCTTAAACGGTTTACGAGCAATTTCAGCCATAGCTGTTGTCGTTTCTCATACAACACTAAGTTTGAAGGAGTTCAATCTGGATCCCTTTTTATTTGGCGTGTCGCAAGAAGGAAAACCTCAGGGCCTTTCACTTGCTGGATATGGAGTGAGCATATTTTTCGTTCTAAGTGGTTTTCTGATAACCTTCTTGTTGCAAACAGAAAAAGATATACAGGATATTAATATCAAAAATTTTTACACAAGAAGAATCCTCAGAATCTGGCCGCTGTATTATTTATATATAGGTCTATATATAGTAACGATGCTTATATATGGCATTTGTATCGACTGGCAAACTCTTCTATACTATATTTTGCCGGCTGCCAATATTCCTTTTATCACCGGAGGGAGCACCGTGGGGCTCTTATCTCATTACTGGTCTTTAGGCGTAGAAGAACAATTCTATCTGTTTTGGCCCTGGCTCAATAAAAAAGCAACTATGCTGTTATCGCTCGCAATAACACTCATTATCATTTTGATCAGCGCCAAGACTGTTCTCCATCTGTTTTATCCAAATTCCATTTGGGAAGTATCCATACACATTACCCGATTTCATTGTATGCTGATAGGAGCAGCCGGAGCATTGCTATATAAAAATAAAAACACATTATTCCTCGCACTGGTGAATAACAAATTAACGCAATCTGTTTGCTGGGTGATCATTTTCCTGGTTGCCATCAATAAATATCATATAGCTTCCTTCATTGATAACGAGATTATTTCTGTAGTAGCACTATGTTTAATTATCGGGCAGATTGAGATTAAAAACAGAATGGTGAATTTGGAAGTAGGCCTCCTCGATTTCCTGGGAAGAATTTCTTTTGGAATATATGTTCTCCATCCGTTACTTATATTCTTCATTTCGAAATTACTCCCGGATATGACTATATATTTACCACTCCGGTATATTATTGTTTATTTACTTATACTGACAACAACCATTTTCTTTTCCTATCTATCCTATAGATACTTTGAAAAGTACTTTCTAAATTTCAAAACAAGATTTGAAATTGTAAAAGGGTACAAGAATTAGATAACAGGCTTCATCTTTGAAGAGAACCTACATTGCTCACATGGGCTATAAACATTAATGATCGATAACTATATTATCCGAAGCGCAACACCAGACGAGTTCTCTCTAATTGGCAGACTCATGGTAAAGGTGTATTCGGGACTGGAAGGCTTCCCAAAAGAATCTGAACAACCTAATTACTACCGCATGCTCGCCAATGTAGGTGAGCTTACCACTAAACCGGATACAGATATACTCGTAGCCGTTTCATTAACCGGTACTATAGCTGGAGCAGTTGTATATTTTGGCGACATGAAATATTATGGTTCTGGTGGCACTGCTACACAAGAACAAAATGCTGCCGGGTTCAGACTGCTGGCGGTGGATGATCTAGCGCGCGGGCAAGGTATCGGTAAATTGCTAACGCTTGCCTGCATAAAAAAAGCAAAAGAACAGAAACTCCTGCAGCTGATCATTCATACTACTATGGCCATGCAAACCGCCTGGAAGATGTATGAATCACTAGGGTTTAAAAGATCCGAAGATCTTGATTTTATGCAGGGAGAATTACCGGTGTTTGGTTTTAGATTAATGTTATAACCATGCGACTATGGGCTTAGATAGCGTAGCACTTATCGTAGATATAGAAACACACTTCGACATTACCATTCCCAACAAAGAGGCCGAGAAAATATATACCGTTCAGGACATAGCGGACTGTGTTGTTAACAAAGTAACCATACATCCAAGCGATAAATGCAAATCTCAGATTCTATTCTATAAATTCAGAAATTACTTTATACAAAGATTTCCCACCAATGAAAATGAATTTAAGCCTGACTCCAAATTAACGGACTGGATTCCACGGAATGAATTGAAAGATACCTGGGCAGATATAGCAAGTAAGCTTGACATTGAATTGCCTTACCTCTCGCCTTTAGATCTTGATCCTTCAAAACCCAGGGAAATTAAGTTTTTATGGATAACAATCGATACCCACACAGAATTACTGACCGATGATGCTACCGCAAGCAAATTGATACAATGGACTTTATCCTTAAATCACAAAAAGCTTATTGATCCAAAAAATCTTTGTAGCAAACAAGATATAGAAAATATAGTTATCGGTATTGTTAGTGAATCTGTGGGCCTCCATGTTCAGGAGATCAAACTGGAACATGTGTTGACCAATGATTTAGGAATTGATTAAAACCAGATCGCATATCCTTCCATTTTTATATCGTGAGCATCTTCACCAATACTCGCCAATTGTATAGCAGCGGGAGGCGTATAGGAACTACGTTGGTAACTTTCAACAGGATGGAACAGGCATAAAAAAATTGCAGGGATTTTTCACCCTGCAACCTTCGTTAAATCTTTCGATTTATAGTTTTTCTTATTGAGCTTCACCAGCAGCTTCCAGTGCAAGTTCTTCAGTAGTAGAGTTGTCACCATTCTCTTTCGCTGGCTTCACTTTCTTAACGGACTTGTCAACAATTTTCTCAAGTGCACCAATAGCTTCCTGAACAGGCTTCAGTTTCGACATCAGTTCAGCTTCTTCTTCTTTCAATTTTTTCAATGCATCAATCACCGGGTTCTCTTTTGCAATTTCCTTGGCCATAATCGTATTTGTTTTATTGTAAAAATCTTTCCCTTTATAACGCTCAAGCCGTCTCGGGGAAAAACGGGCTGCTAAAATACAATCAAAATTGTTAGCGAGGTAGCCAATTTTGCCTCCGATTTTCAACTTATAAAACTACCGTGTCAATCTACTTTATCAATAACTGGAAGTCCGTAACGGCTTGGCATTGACACACACGAAGTTGCTGCTCAGAACCCGCGTCAAATAAATTTTACATGAAATATTTTCACTTTACCGGTTCCGCTGCTCTTCCCACTGATCTCCCTCTAAAATGAGTGCTCTCTGCCGTTTTCCAATAGCACTCACGTTGCAAAACGTATTGCATAAAGTCACGCTACAAATAAAAATTCAGTCACCCTTCAGTAGTAGTTATCGCTGAAAGGAATCTGTCAGTAGCCGAAAAAAGTTATTACACCTATAGTATATATCTTGTTTAGTTCCTTCCGTCCACAGTATATATCTAAACAAGCATGGAATAACCTATATGCTGACAACTTGTTTTCCCGGGCGACATCTATATGAAAAGAGGTTTTGTATCCACAATTCCGTTAAATGTATTATCTGCCCGTTTACCCACCAACCCATCTTTGCATCATTATTAACCATTGAAAAAAAATGACGATGAAAAAAACTATTTTAATTACCGGGGCAAGCAGTGGCATTGGAAAGGCAACGGCCAAACTGTTTCAAAGCAATGGATGGAATGTTATTGCAACCATGAGAAATCCTGAAAACGAAACAGA
>NZ_DATCSD010000314.1:0-21904 GCF_036568665.1 Ohtaekwangia sp.
ACATTTGTGCCACAGAATTGATACCCTTTCTGATTACACTTAAGGTATTGTACAATTAGCCTGAATTCGTCTACGTGTTGATATGAGTGAAATTGCTACTGACAGAATGCGCAAAGTGAAAAGCATTCTGGTAACCCAAGAGGCTCCGACAGATGCTAACTCTCCATATTTAAAGCTTGCTGAAAAGTACAATCTGAAAATAGACTTTCGTCCATTCATTCAGGTTGAACCCGTGCCAGTAAAGGAGTTTCGAAAGCAGAAGATTGATATCCTCAATCATACAGCCATCATTTTCACCAGTCGTAATGCGGTCGATCATTTCTTCCACATCTGCCAGGAGTTGAAAATTGAAATGCCTCCGGAGATGAAGTACTTCTGTATTTCAGAACAGACTTCCAATTATCTTCAGAAATATATAGTGATCCGTAAGCGTAAAATCTTTACCGGTTTGAAAACGGCACAAGATTTACTCGAGATCCTGAAGAAACATAAAAACGAAAAGTATCTCTTTCCCTGTTCAGATATTCGTAAGAATGACATTCCGGATTTTCTGAGAGATGGAGGGTATAACTATACCGAAGCTATTATCTATCACACAGTTGCCGCTAATCTTTCAGATCTGAAGGAAGTGTTTTATGATATACTGGCTTTCTTTAGTCCATCGGGTATTAACTCGTTGTTTGTTAACTTCCCCGAGTTTAAACAAAATAATACCCGCATCGCTGCGTTTGGTCCTACAACAGCCAAAGCTGTTCGCGATGCCGGCCTACTCCTCGATATCGAGGCACCTCTTCCGAACGCACCTTCTATGACCGGGGCTCTAGAGCTCTATATTAAGAAGGCCAACGGCATAAAGTAGAGAATTTAATTTTCAGTGTTTTGAATAAAGTTAGTGCTCACACGTTCAGTCGTTTATATCTACGAATGATGAGAAGTGGTATCTTTTTTACCACGGTTTTGAACAAATAACTGCTTCATTCATTGAATATTATAAAGTCACATTTTTTATTACACTTTAATTACATTTGTTGATAGTGTCGTAAAAAAGCATTTACTTTAAATCTACTTTTTAACCTCAATGCTGAAAAAGACTTTTTATACCCTCCTGTTGGCACTGACTGGATCAGGTGTTTTTGCTCAGCAAGATCCCTTGTTCACCCAGTACATGTTCAATAACCTGTACATGACGCCTGCCTATGCAGGTGTAGATGGAGTAACGCGATTAACAGCTATTCACAGAAGTCAATGGCTCGGATATCAATCCAGCTTTGGCGATGGTGGCGCACCTACAACTCAAATGGTGAGCTTCAATACTCCGATATACCGACTTCGAAGTGGTTTCGGTGCGTATGTATTAAACGATAAGCTTGGTCCTCAAAACAATCTTGAAGCTCAGGCAATGTATGCATATCACCTTGGTATAAAAGAATCAAAATTAAGTATCGGTATAAAGGCAGGATTATATTCTCAATCAGTGAACGGTAAATATTATCGGTATATAGACGATGGAGATAATCTTATTGTAGAAGGTAAAGAATCGCAGGTACGTCCTGACCTTGGTCTTGGTCTTTTCTATCGTGCTGAGAAATATTATTTAGGTGTTGGCTTCAATCACTTGTTGCGTTCTCAGTTCGATTTTGGAATGGATAGCGTAAGAGGAGCGTTGGAGAATCACATCAACTTTACCGGAGGATACTTCTATGAAGTTAGCTTTGATTTACGTGTACAGTTCAGTGTCGCCGTTCGAACGGATTTAAATAAGACTCAACTGGATTTTGCCGGCATTGCCTATTTGAAAGATACGATGTGGGGTGGATTAGCGTTTAGACAAGGCGAAGCAGGAAGCTTGTTGTTGGGATATGCTTTATTGAAAGACAAGTCGCTCAAGTTGGGTACAGGTGTTGACTTTATCATTAAGGACCGCGAAGCCAAGGATAATTTTTCGCTCGAAGTAATGCTTAGCTATGATTTGCCAGTGAATCCGGGCAGCGGTAAAAAAGTCGTTCGAACCCCTAGGTACAGACACTAAGCGACATTTGATTTTGGTATTTTTAAGAATTTATGGAATTTGTATTTACTTTCTTCAAAAAATAAAGCGAATAAAAATTAACTTTCGTCCCTCAAAATTTTTTAGCGTAGACAAACTGAGATAGCAGTATGAATAAATCGGTTCTTTCAAAAGTAGTGTTAGTGCTTTCAGGCGCAGTAGCCAGTGCATGCGGCTTGCTGGGTCTTGGAGGTGGTAAAGGTGGCGGTAACGACCAGGGTGAACTCGTAGGAGTTCCAGGCCGCGAAGGTTGGGTAATGACTATTCCTTACGGAATGGTTCCAATACCTGCGGGTACTTTCCACATGGGTCAGGCAGATGAAGATCCAGCATCTACACAAATCAACTTCAACAAGCAGGTTACGATCGGATCATTCTTTATGGATGACACCGAGATAACCAACAACGAGTATCGTCAATTCACGAACTTCTTCCTTGTTGATAATGGAACAATTGAAGGCTTCGAAACGGTAGATGCAGAAACATTCCGCCAAAAATATTATCCTGATACTACTGCGTGGGTTCGCGATTTCTCGCACCACATGGGAGATCCTATTCAGGATTACTATTACTGGCACCCAGGATACGATGATTATCCGGTAGTTGGTGTAAACTGGGATGCAGCTGTGTTCTTCGGAAAATGGAGAACTGCTTATCTGAATGACTACAGAAAAAGTGTAGGCGATTTCCAAATGCCAGCTTTCCGTCTGCCTTCAGAAGCAGAGTGGGAGTATGCAGCACGCGGTGGTCGTGATATGGCTAAATATCCTTGGGGTAACCCATACATCCGTAACTCTAAGGGATGTATGTTGGCAAACTTCAAACCTGGCCGCGGTAACTTCTATGATGACGGATTTGCTTATACATCTCCTGTACAGGCTTACTTCCCGAACGACTACGGCTTGTATGATATGGCAGGTAACGTAAGCGAGTGGTGTCTTGATGACTTCAACCCTGCATCTGTTCCTACTGTTTGGGATTTGAACCCTCAGTATATCGACCCTAGAACTAATCCGGAAGGATCACAGTATAACCCAAAAGTTCCTCCTAAAAAAGTTGTGCGCGGAGGTTCATGGAAGGACGTTGCCTATTATCTTGAAACAGGTACTCGTACCTATGAATTTAAGGATTCCACCAGAGCGTATATTGGATTTAGATGTGCTATGACTCACCTTGGTCGCTCGTCAGGACAGGAATTTTAATAATTGAAAACTCTATCTATCTTTATCAAAAGGCAAAAAACTTAAACCATTACTAAAATGAGCAAGAAAAAAGGCGGATTTACCGAACTTCTCTACAAGACCATAATGCCGAAAGTTTATGGTATTGGTGCGGCAGTCGTTATTATCGGTGCGTTGTTTAAAATCCTTCACTTAACTGGTGCAGATGAGATGTTGATGATCGGTCTGACAACAGAAGCAGTCATCTTCTTCTTAAGTGCCTTTGAACCGCCTCATCAAGAACCAGATTGGTCAAAAGTATATCCTGAACTTTCTGAAGACTATGAAGCTCCGGCAACGCCAACCAGAGTATCAAATAAACCAGCAGCATCTTTGACTCAACAACTGGATGCTTCTTTGGAAAAAGCTAAAATCGGACCTGAACTGTTGGATAGCCTCGGCAAAGGACTTAATAACCTTGCTGAATCTGCTAAGAAAATGTCTAACCTTTCTGATGCAGCAGTTGCAACTAACGACTATGCTAACAACGTGAAGAAAGCTTCAGGTCAATTACTGGAGATGAACAAATCATACGATGTTGCTATAAAGGCAGTATCGAGTATGTCTGAAGCATCGAAAGATGCAGGTGAATACCACTCACAAGTACAGAAAGTAACAAAGAACCTGGCTGCGTTGAATTCAGTGTATGAAATGGAACTGAAAGACGCTGATAGCCATGTTAAGAATATGAACAAGTTCTATGAAAGCCTGACAGGTGCTATGAACGGCCTTTCAAAAGTTGGTGATAACACTGCGAAATTCACAACTGAACTTGGTAAGCTTACCGATAACCTGACTGCTCTCAACAATGTATACGGAAGTATGCTCACTGCTATGAGAGGTAGCGGACAGAAATAATAATGTTTGAAGGTTTCTATCGTTAAAATTTAAAACAACCAACAATGGCAGGTGGAAAGGAAACCCCCAGGCAGAAGATGATTGGTATGATGTACCTGGTACTTACTGCGCTTCTGGCGCTTCAGGTAAGTAACGCAGTACTTGAAAAATTCGCCATCATCAACGGTACCCTGGAAGGACTTATTAAAGAAAGTTCTGCAAAGAACGAAGCTCAGCTTGGGCAAATAGTAGCAGACGGATCAAAGAGTAACAAACCGGAAATCGTTGCTGCTGTTGATAACGCAAAGAAGGTACGTCAGGCAGCTGCTGACATGGTGAAATATGTAGACGGTGTTAAGAAGAAAATGATGGACGAAGCTGGAGCAACCGCTATTGATGAGGCATTCATCAATGACCACAGCTCTAAGGTAGCCACCATGATGATTGACAAGTCTACAGGTGTAGGTACTGACTTTCAGAAAAAACTGAATGAGTATACTAAGAAACTCGAAGAGTTAAGCGGAAGAAAATTCGTAACGCTTGCAAAAGCTCCAAAAGATATGGATGCTTTCAAGAACGATGAAAAGCATGCGAATAAAGACTTCTTGACATTTACATTCGAGAATACTCCTCCTGTAGCAGCTTATGCATCTGTAACACAGATTCAGACAGAGATCCTTGCTAACGAAGCGCTTGCGCTGGATGAGTTGGCAAAGAAAGCTGGAGCGGCTGTTGTGAAGTTCGATAAGATCGTTCCGATGGTTCGCCCGGTATCAACAGTAGTCGCAGCGGGTGCTAAATATCAGGCAGATATGTTTATTACAGCTTCGTCTTCTGCAATTACACCTGAGATGTATTACAATGGTAATAAGCTCAGTGTAGTGGATGAAGGGGGCGTGAAAATGGGTAAGGTTGAGTTCGTAGCCAGAGCTACTAGCTTCGATAAAGACGGATACTCAAAGCAATCTTTCAAGGCACGTATCATGATAGACGGCCAGCCTTATGAGAAAGACATGGAATATCTGGTTGCTCAACCTGTAATCCGTGTAACAACGGGTAATGCGCCTACACTATATATGAACTGTGGTAACACGGTAAATATTGAAGTGCCGGCTCTGGGCACTAATTACAATCCTTCATTCTCTGCAGGTGGTGCAGCTGAGATTGTAAAAGGTGATAAGCCTGGTCGTGTAACGATCATACCGAAGCAACGTAAGATCACGGTTGCTGTTAGCAACGGTGGTGCTCCGATCGGTAACCAACAATTTGATGTGAAGAATGTTCCAGAACCAAAGTATATAGCTTATATCGGAAATACTCCGGTGGATCTTAGAAATGGTATACGCGCCAATCAACTTGGTAACCTGCGTATCGTGGCTGAACCAGAAGCTAACTTTAAAGAAGAAGTACCTAAGGATGCGCGCTATAGAATTAAACGTGCTGAACTTATCCTTGGTCGTGGAACGGCAGGTGTTCAGCGTTTAAATGCAACAAACGAAAACCCTGACCTGCGTTCTTGGATCAGCCAGGCTCGTCCGGGTGATCGTGTAGTTATCGATATCAAGGATGTAGTACGCAGAACTTATAAGGAAGAAGAAGAAAAAGTTACTCCTAAAGGTTCAAGCGGTATCATCATGATTCCTGTGAATTAAAAAATTGTTATGAAGAAGATAGTATTTTTTGCAGCGATTTCGGCAGTCTGTTTTGTGGCGAAAGCACAAGAGGTTCAGGACTTGGAGGTTCAGTATAACCCCAATTCCATAAACCCCATTCCTTTGTATGAACAACACTACAAAGTGCGCGTATGGAGGAACATTGATCTGAAAGAAAAACAGAACAAAGGTTTCTTTGCAAAGAATGGCGAGCTGAGCCGGTTGATCTCCGAAGCAGTGAAGTCAGGCGAATTGACTGACGTTTATGCTTCAGATTCACTGACTACTAAAATTTCAAAAGAAGATTTCTTGGGAAGATTAGTAGCTGAGCAAGCTCAATCTTTTGATGCATGGGAGCCAGGTCGTGACTGGTATACCGATGATATGTGTAGTCACAAAGGAAAGAATTACAGAGCTCTTCGTGACAATAAAGGTGTCGAGCCGGGTTCTGAGAATTCAGATGAAGACTGGGCTGTAACATCACAAGGTAGTGGTATTGAATACCAGGTTGCTGACATGAGCAACATTCACATGGTAGAAGATATTATCTTCGACAGAAGAAGATCCAGATTATACTATGATATCCAGGCGATGGAGATCATAATACCAGGAGCAAAGACAAATACAGGTATAGATGTTTCTTTAGGATGGTTCAAGTATAAAGATCTTGAGAAGCTTTTCAGAAACAACATACCAAAAGCTGTGTGGTTTAATTGGCAGAACACTGCTCAGAACAAGAACTTTGCAGATGCATTCCTGTTAAGATTGTTCCATGGTTCTATCTATAAAGTACAGAACCCTGATGACGAGACCATCGATGATACTTATCGTGCGAATGGCAGACCATACCGCGAAGGTGTTTGGGCTCGTGAATGGACAGAGATGATGCTCATGGAAAAAGAGCATAACCTGTGGGAGTTTTAATTTTTGCTTTTTGATATTTGAAAAGGGAGGTGAAAGCCTCCTTTTTCTTTTTCAGGAGTTTTGATCAGATGCTCATCGCTTGATCAATTCAGCTTTTTTCATGCCCGTGATCTTAGCGATCTCTTCGATTGGAGCTTCTTTGATTTTTTTTACTGACTTGAAATGCTGAAGAAGTTTTTCGGTAGTCTTTTTACCGATGCCCTCCAATCCCTCGAGTTCGGAGACAAGTTGCTTTTTACTTCTCTTCTGGCGATGGAATGTGATTGCAAAACGGTGAGCCTCATCACGTATCTGCTGAAGTAACAAAAGCCCCTGCGACTTCTTGTTTATATGTAGTGGTAATGGATCTTCAGGATAGTATATTTCTTCAAGCTTCTTGGCTATACCTGCTATAGGTACTTGTCCGTAAACACCTAACTCTTTCAAGGCTTCACAAGCACTGCTTAGTTGTCCTTTGCCTCCATCAACCATTATAAGATCGGGCAACTGCAAACCTTCCTCGAGTATGCGTTTATACCTGCGGCCTACAATTTCTTTCATCGAGGCAAAATCGTTTGGGCCTTCTACAGTCTTAATGTTAAAGTGCCTGTATCCTTTCTTATCCGCTTTACCATCAACAAAACGAACCATGGATGCTACAGGTGTGGTGCCCTGAAAGTTTGAGTTATCGAAGCATTCGATGATGGAAGGAAGTGTTGGAAGTTTCATATCATTTTGTAATGTGATAAGCACTTCCTTTTGTCTGGATTTCTTTCCTTCACGCAGTATCTCTTTTTCCTTCCGGAGCTCTAATGCGTTTTTCAGTGATAAGGCAATGAGTTTTTTCTTGTCACCAATTTTCGGAATTACATTTTCAATTCCGTCTTCCAACACAATGATTGGGATATTGCTAAGTATAGTTTTGTTTGGACTATGCGTTTGTTCACGAAGTTCGACAGCAGCAATGCTGAGTAATTCATCATCTGGTTCATCAAGCTTCTTTTTAAGCTCTACTGTTTTAGAGAAAATGATAGACCCTTCTTTGATCTGTAGATAATTGACGTAAGCATACGCTTCTATACTGGCGATGGTGAACACATCTATATCCGTAAGGTCACGGTTAACAACGAGCGATTTTATCTGGAAGCGCTCTAACGTATCAAGCTTCTCTTTGAACGTCTGCGCGCGCTCGAACTCCATCGCTGCAGCGGCTTGCTTCATGGCATCAGTAAAGTATTGATATACGATACTAATGTTGCCCTTTAATATATTTCTGGCCTGCTCAATTTCATCCAGGTACGCTCGTTCAGCCTGGAAACCTTCGCAAGGCCCCTTACAATTACCAATGTGATACTCAAGGCACACTTTGAATTTTTTCTGCTCAACATTTGCCTCACTCAAGAGAAGATTGCAGGTCCGTATAGTATATAATTTCCTCACCAATTCAAGAACATTTTTCATTGCCACCACGCTTGAGTAGGGGCCAAAGTATTCGCCTTGCTGTGGTATATATTTACGAGTATAGATTATGCGAGGGAAACGCTCCTTCAGTATACATATATAGGGGAATGTTTTATCATCCTTTAGCAGAATGTTATACTTGGGCTGATTCTGCTTGATAAAATTATTCTCCAGCAATAGTGCATCGAACTCCGTGTTGGATACGGTGTAATCAATCCGCCTGATCTCAGATACTAACTTTAGTGTTTTGCGATTAACACCTGTACTTTTGGAAAAGTAACTGCTTACTCTTTTCTTAATGCTCTTGGCTTTACCAACGTAGATGAGTTCTTCATCAGCATTATAGAAACGGTAAACGCCAGGAGATTCTGGCAGTAGACTTACCGTTTCTTTTAATTGATCCATAGATGTGAATTAGTAACGAGGCCTGTCCCAGGCATCTTCATCTGTTACCTCAACGGTAGAATCTGCTGAGAGTTTTACATGTTGACTACAATCCAATGTCATATCCAAACCAGTAGCCGGTCGTCTGAAGTAACCCTTGCCATAGCCTATATTTTTATCGCGGTATACTCTTGTCATGAAACCGTCCCATATAGGCCTTGCACTTTTTGATCCCTGACCAAAATCCCAGGAAGGAAAATGTATACTACGTTCATCGCCACCAACCCAAACTCCTGTAACAAGGTTGTGCGTAATGCCCATGAACCATCCGTCAGAAGCTTTATTGGTTGTTCCTGTTTTACCACCAATCTCATTATCTACTTTCAGATCGTAGCTCAATCCTCGCGATGTACCAAGCTCGTCAGTAACACCGCCTTCGAGCATATAGATCATTTTATAGGCAGTGCGCTCATCCATCGCCTGCCGTGTTTTCGGAACAAAGTTGGCAATTACATTTCCATTCTTGTCTTCGATGCGGGTTATATAGTAGGGTTCTATATATATACCCAGATTAACAAAGCTGCAGTATGCTGCCACCATTTCATATAGCGACACATCGCTTGTACCTAAGCACAATGAAGGCACAGCTTCCAACGGACTGGTTATACCAAGACGTTTTGCAAAATCAACTACGTTCTCCGGCTTTACGCGATCGATCATTTGTGCTGTTATAGAATTGATCGAACGGGCCATTGCCTGACGAATAGTCATCTCATCTCCATTACCATAACCGCCATCTGAATTTTTTGGACGCCATGTACCTCCAGGTACCTTAATAGTGGGAGATATATCCAATAATTTTAAGCAGGGTGAATATCCGGCTTCAATGGCAGTTCCATAAACAAAAGGTTTGAATGTAGAACCGGGCTGACGTGTTCCCTGGCGAACGTGGTCGTACTTGAAGTACTTATGATTGATACCACCTACCCATGCTTTGATAGCACCCGTCTTCGGATCCATTGACATCAAACCTGTTTGAAGAAAATGATTATAATAGCTTAGCGAGTCCATCGAACTGAATAATGTATCACGCTCACCTTTCCAGGTAAAGATGGTCATCGGGCGTTTTGCATTCAGCAGTATATCTACAGAGTCAGAGTCTGCACCGTAACGTTCTACCAGACTTCTGTAAGTACCCGTACGTTTGATTTTCTTTTGCAGGAAGTTTTTGATTTCACCTCCGGTTTCATCATCCACCCATGGATTACGATTACGCTGTTTCCACTCCCTGTCAAATTGCTTTTGAAGTTTTGACATGTGTGCGATCATGGCTTCTTCAGCATAGCGTTGCATTTTGCTATCGACAGTCGTATATATTTTAAGACCGGATTCCCACAAATCATAGCCGTGCTCTTTACACCATCCGATCAACTCATTACGAAGAACATTGCGGAAGTAAGTGGCTATACCTTGATTCTGATTTTGAACGGCAAACTTCAAATCAATCGGAAGAACTTTCAAAGAATCAAATTCAGTCTTCGTAATGAAGCCATGATCGTATAGTTTATACAAGACCTGGTTTCTTTTCCTCAAGGCATTCTCAGGGAAGCGTTGCGGATTATAGAGCGAAGGATTTTGACACATGCCAACAATTACAGCAGCTTCCTGAATGTTGAGACTATCCGGCTGTTTATCGAAGTAGGTTTCGCACGCAACCTTTATACCGTATGCGTTACTGCTGAATTCGATCGTATTGAGATACATGGTAATGATCTCTTCCTTGGTATAATTCTTTTCGAGTTGGTGAGATATAGCCCACTCTTTTGTTTTCTGGATGATTCTTCGCGGATATTTTCCAAGTCTTGCCAGTGGGCCATCAAGTTCCAGAGTATATAGATTCTTGGCGAGCTGTTGTGTAATAGTACTTCCTCCTCCCTGACTTCTGAAAGTTACCAACCCCCAGAGTACACGCGGATAAGCCCAGAAGTCGAGACCGGAATGTTCGTAGAAACGATGATCTTCTGAAAGTATAAGCGTTTGTACAAGCAGGGGAGAGAGTTGATCGTACGTTACCTGGCTTCGGTTAAAGCGAAAGTAACGTCCGAGAGAAACACCATCGGCAGAAATCAATTCGGATGATAGATCGTTCTCTGGATTTTCAATTGCTTTCAGACTGGGCATGCCGCCAAACAATCCGAACAGATCATTGCTAACGGACCAAACATAGAGCGGAAATCCCAGCACAATGCATAGGAACAGAATCCATATACCCTTAACAACTTTTCTGAACCACGGCTTTTGTGTCAGAAGAAGATTATTGATTCCCTGCAGGATAGTTTTTTTCGAAGAATTGGATGTACTCATCAAGACCTTTTGTTCGGTAAAAGATATCGAAATTGTCTTTCGTAATTACAAAGGTATTGAATTTATGGTTCTTCAGTTCGGTGAGTGTAGGGAGCTTCTCGTTAAATGTTTGAATGTATTCAAGCGCTGAGCTTACACGAATAAGTCCGTCAACCAGCGTGAGAGTATATTCATCGTTCAATACCAGGTTGCTGGTCTTTAACCGGAGATCGCGGAAGTACGTATCATTGAATTTTTCAAGTACGGCAGAGGCAAACATTTTTTCTTCCTTCTTATATACCATCACAAAGTAGTGCGGCTCTTCAAACGAACGTATATACTGAATGCCTTTGCTTTTCTCCTGTGTTAATTGAAAGTCCTGTGAGGTCTTCAATAATTTTTTGGCATAATCAACCAGGTTGCTTTCCGGATATTTTTTGGTGAAATCGTCCAGCGCAAATTGATATTGGTTGATGTCTTCCGTTTCTCCGAGGATCAGTATCCGCAGCATAGCAAGGTTTGGAACAAAAGATGTTTGTCCAAGAGCAAGCGCTTCGTCAATCACATTGTTAGCAGCACGATATTCTTTATTCTGAAAATGTTCATAAGCAGTTTTATAGAGTACCTTTTGCTTTTCAACAGCCAGGCTAGACTCCTGCAGGTAATTTGGATTCACCAGAATCTTAGCAAATTGAGACTCCGGATATTTTTGTTTTAGTTTAGAAGCGTATGTCTCCGCTTTCGATGGATTAGCGTCTTTAAAGATCAGATATAGTTTGTACAGAACCTCTGGCTCGTATTCCGTTTCAGGGAAACGTTTCAATAGTGTAGTATAAGAACTAACAGCGTTGTCGTTTTCAAGAAGTTTGAAATAGTATATATCGCCTAAGCTGAAGTAGGCATCTTCAATTTTTTTATAGGCTTCCTTCTTTTGTTCTTCTGTTCGGGGAATTTGTTTATTTACCCGATCGTATTCTGCAGCAACCGGATCGGGTGGTGCCTTTGCTTCGTCCTGCTTATTGGCAACTTGATCTTCCGGTAAATTTGTTGGTCGTGCAGTATTGGCATTCGATCGCTGCGATCTTCGCCAGTTATCCTCCAAAGGTAAATCTCCCCAGATGCGCTTAAACTCAGATTGCCCTAATGACATAGCCGATGGGTTGCCGAAATACCAGTCTGCGTTTTCTTCTTGCGTTGTGCCCGATGCGTTCTGCTCGTCTTCACCAGTATCAAAAATTCCGTTATTGGTATTTTCGTCAATCTCAATTCGGTTGGATTTCTTTTTCTTCTTGCCAGCCTTTTTCTCATCGGCAGCTTTCTTTGCTTGTACAGCAGAGTCAATACGTGAGCGCAGCTGAACTGAATCAAGCGAAGCCATCGCCAGTAAACTGTCTTGCCATTTTATAGTGTTGATGTGCTTTACAAATTCGTTGAGTATTTCCTGGCGTGCTTTGATGCGTGCATATCCTTCGTAATCTTTCGGCAATGCTCCTATAGCACTGTCGTAGTATGCCTGCGATAGTTCGTACTTGTGAAGCGTGTCATAGTATATTTCCCCCAGGCGTAAATAGGCCTCCCCATCAATACGTCTGTTGTTACCTTCGCGAACGGAGCGGTTAAGATTGGTGATTGCTTCATTCAGATTTTTCTGCTTCAATTCAAACACACCCATCTCATAGTATATCTTGTCCTTGAAGTCTTTATTCTTGCCATCCTTCAGCAACTTTTTAAACGATTTTCTGGCAGCATTAACATCGCGGCTCCGTGATATTTCTGTTACCTGCGCCATATATAGTCGCGCATAAAAATCAACTTCATATTCCGGATTTGTGGCAATACATTTTTTATAGAAGTTATAGGCCTCCGCTTCGAAGCCAAGCTTCTGGTATACCTGCCCTATAATAAAATATATTCTTCCCGGTCTGTCTCTCTTCTTCAGCATAGGAACAGCCAGTGTAAGGCTACGCACCATGTTATCGTAATCCGTTTGCTCCTGGTAGAAGTATGCTTTTTCGAGGAGAAGACTTTTCAGATTGGCTTTGCTCAAGTCTTCTTTCTGAACATAATCAATCGCTGCCTGTGCATTGTTAAATTCTTTATGCTCTACAAATGTGCGGATGAGATGAATGAGTGCGCGATGACGTGCATCTTTATCTTTCGTGAGCTTCGGATTGTTTACATACTTGAATGTCTCAATCGCATTTCCCCAGTCCATACTATATAGCCGGGCACGACCCACCAGAATATAATTGTCATCCACCCATTTGCTCCGGGGATGCCGTTGTATGGCGATCGAAGCCATCTTGATTGCTTCCTGTATTTCTTTGTCGTAGCTCTTGGCGAAAGCAGAATCCAGTGCAGGATAAAGCCGGAGGATACGATTGTAGTCATCTTTGAGATTTGACCAGATGGTTTTATCCACCTTGGTTAATTCTTCGCGCGCATAGAAGTACCCGTTGTAGTGCGCAGTTGTATTATGATAAGCTTTGCTTGTCCATGTATTCCTTTCGGATGAACAACCCTTTAACAGGACAAGTACAAAGAGAACGATGAGGTATCGGATGAGGATCTTCAATCAACTGCTATTTGTGATGGTAAAACGCAAAAATCTGACATTCCATATTTTAATGGACTGGAATATCTAATTTTGTGCAAAAAAGCGAAAATCAATTTCATCTGCTGAATGAAACCAAAGAAAACATTATCGAACTGGCTTACTACCCGTTACCAACTGATCATCCGTAACGAAGAAAACTTCGCGGAAAAAACCAGCTTGGGTTTTACCTATTCGAAAGTAATTCTTTTTTCAGTGATTTTATTCACCGGATTGTTTGTGATGAGTTTGTTCATGGCGAAAACCATTCTCGCCAAGTGGTTCGATCCAAAACATGAGCAGATGGTATTGAACCAGCAGCTTCTTGACTTGGGTAATAAGGTAGATTCACTGGCGATAGAGATTGAACAGAAAGAACAGTTCATCGCTAATTTTCAACGCGTGCTTAGTGGAGATACCAGCAATGTAAACGATCCGGCAAAGATAAAAGGAGATGATCAGGTGTTAACCAAACCCGCCAACCTGAACGCTACTGCTTCTGATTCATCGTTTAGAAAAGAGTTTGAGAAATCCGATCTGTCACTGATCACGTTAGCCAATGTAAAGTATCGCGATCTGCAGGAAACATTTTTCTATTCACCGATCAGTGGTTTTGTATCGGATCCATATAACGTGGCGAAAGGACACATGGGAGTAGATGTAGTAGCGAAGGCAAATGAACCCGTGAAATGTATTGCCGATGGAACAGTGGTGTTCTCTTCCTGGACACAAGATTCCGGTTATGTAATTATGATACAGCACAGGGGTAACCTGATTTCCGCTTATAAACACAATGCACAATTGATGAAAAAAGTTGGTACTTTTGTAAATGGTGGAGAGATTATCTCCATAGTTGGCAATAGTGGTGAACTCACCAATGGGCCACACCTGCATTTTGAACTGTGGTACAATGGCAATTCACTGAACCCTGAAGAATTTGTAACTTTTTAAACCAGAACGTCATGCTAACTTCAAAAGAACAAAAACGCGCAGCCGATGAAATCAGCAACTCGAGCAATACCATTGGCAAAGGCACTTACCTGGAAGGCAACATTGAAACATACGGTAACATTCGCATTGAAGGTAAAGTAACTGGTAACATTAAATCGAAATCGAAGGTTGCCCTCGGACCTCAATCACATGTACAAGGAAATATCATAGCACAAAACGCTGATATTGAAGGTGAAGTAAAAGGGAAGATCGAGATATCCGAGTTGCTTGTATTAAAAGCTACAGCCGTTATTAATGGAGATATAATAACCGGTAAGATGGTAGTAGAACCAGGAGCAATCTTCAATGGCTCATGCAAAATGGGAGCTGTGGTAAAAGACATTAAAATTGGTGCTGATAATGGACTCACCAGAGCCATCCCACAACCCGAAGTCAAAACAATCTAACAACTATCTGAAATATAGCAGCTTGGCCATCCAACTATTGGTGGCCATTGGCTTTTTTGGATGGCTGGGGTATATATTGGATCAATACCTTCAACTCAAGTTTCCTGCATTTATGTTGCTGTTCGGGTTCCTCGCTTTTGGAGGCATGATGTATCAGGTATATAGATCGATACAAAAAGAATCGTAACAAAGCAGATGGATTTCGAGAAAGAAAAATCTTTACTTATTGAAGAGTTGAAGTTGATCGATGATCCATTGCTTTTGCGAGCCATCCAAAATCTGATAGCCGAGGCCAGGCGAAAATATAGCGATGATCTGTTCCAGGCTGACATGGAAATGGATGACCCGGATCTGAACGAAGCACTGGCAGAGATTAAGCGCAGCCGCATAATCAATTCATCAACTGACGATAACGAATAAAAACACTTGATCCGGTTCCTTATTACTCTTGTTGTTTGTGCGTGTGTCATTGCCGGATGCTCGTTTTTATTGGCCCAGATTCAACCCTCCTTTTTTTATCAGACACTGATTTTCCTGGTGTTTAGTACAGCCGTTATTTATCAATACCTATATAAGATTGACAAACCCGATTTCTTTGTACAACTATATCTGCTGACCATGGCCGTAAAGCTTCTGGCTTATGGAGTGTATAATGTTTTTGTAATCCTGGAAGACAAACCTGGAGCCGTTGCGAATGTGGTTTTTTTTATGATCGTCTATTTCATTTTTACGGCGTTGGAGATCGCCTTTCTGTATCGCAAAATCACACGCTGACAGTGCATTGGCTATGGCCAAATATTTTCCAAAACATTTTTTTGTGGCGGTATAATTAATACCTTTGCGGTCGGATTTAAAAAGCCTCCGAAATAAGCCAAAATGAGCGTTTCCTCCAGCATTTTAAGACGAATTTCTATACTCGGTTTGTTGTGTGTTCTTGTTTTTTCTGCTGCTACAGCGCAGGAAGAACCAATGCCTGAGTTCAACAATCATGAGACCACCGATGAGAAAGAATTTGATGCCGGTGCAGTGATCCTTCACCACGTGATGGACGACCACATCTGGCACTTGTCTGATGGTCATTACGGCACAATCTATCTGCCTGTAATTGCTTACACAAGCGAAGGTCTCAAAGTATTCTCGTCACATCATTTCTATAATGAACATCATGAGGCTGTGTTAGAGCACGAAGGTCTTAAGCTTGAACACAATCACATCATAGAAATAAGTACAGGTAAAGCAGTGCTGGATCTTTCTATTACCAAGAATGTAGCGATGCTTTTCATCAATGCAATTCTTCTGATAGTTGTATTTACAGCGGTAGCAAAAGGATATAAGAAGAATAAAGGTAAAGCCCCCAGTGGTATACAATCATTCTTTGAGCCTATAATTCTCTTCGTACGCGATGAAGTAGTGAAGCCAAACATTGGTCATCACTATGAAAAATTCTTCCCGTACATGCTCACGCTTTTCTTCTTCATCCTGTTCGGAAACCTATTAGGTCTTCTGCCAGGTGCAGGTAACCTCACAGGTAATATAGCGGTGACGCTTTCACTGGCGTTGTTAACATTCATCATTACCAATGTAAATGGTAATAAAGCTTATTGGTCCCACATCTTCTGGACTCCCGGAGTACCCCTACCGTTGCGTCTGGTAATTCTTCCGGTAGAAATTATAGGTGTATTTACCAAGCCTATCTCCCTGACGATACGTCTTTTTGTGGCGATCACGGCTGGTCATATTGTGTTGTTGAGCTTGATCTGTTTGACCTTTATTTTCGGAAGCATCTGGGTAGGTTTCGGATCATCGATCATTGTATTGTTTATCAGTTTGATTGAGTTGTTGGTTGCCGGTATACAGGCCTATGTATTTACGTTGTTCACATCGTTATACATCGGTATGGCTATAGCAGATCACGATCATCATTAATAGATATAAAGATTTCCCTGCCAATGAAGTTGGTGGGGTTTTGTTTCACACTTAAATATTTAACACTATGTTATTAGCACTTTTATTGGACATCAGCTATGCAATCATGGGCGCTGGTATCGGTGCAGGTCTGGCAGCAATTGGCGCTGGAATTGGTATCGGTAAAATCGGTGGCTCTGCTATGGAAGGTATGGCACGTCAGCCTGAAGCTTCTGGCAAGATCCAAGGTGCGATGTTGATCATTGCCGCTCTTATCGAGGTGGCTGCTCTCTTCGCGCTTGTAATTTGCTTGTTGATTTCGTTCAAGGGCTAAAAAGCTTTAGAAACCTGTCTTAGGCAATTGGCCGGGCAGGTTTCTTACTTATGTAACTACACCAGACTTTAAATAAAGATATGGAACTTCTTACCCCCGGCACGGGACTTATCATTTGGCAGTTAATTGTTTTTGTAGGTCTGTTCTTCCTCTTAAGCAAACTCGCTTGGAAACCCATCATCAACTCCCTGAAAGAGCGTGAAACATCTATTCAGGATGCGTTGTCAACAGCAGAGAAAGCTCGCCTGGAAATGGCTCAGCTTAAATCTGACAATGAAAAACTTTTGAAAGAAGCCCGTGAAGAGCGCGATAAGATTCTGCGTGAAGCACGTGAAGCTTCTAACAAATTGAAAGATGATGCACAGCTTGATGCTAAGAAGGCTGCCGATAAAATTATTGAAGAAGCACGTGCTGCTATTAACATCGAGAAACAAGCTGCCCTGAAAGAAGTAAGAACGCAGGTAGCGTTGTTCTCATTGGAAGTAGCGGAGAAGTTGATGAAGAAAAATCTGGCTGACGACAAGTCTCAGAAGGAGCTTGTTGAAAGCTATGTTAAAGATATTAAAGTAAACTAAGGCCATGGCGGATTCACGGGCAGCATCGCGATACGTAAAGTCCCTCCTCGGCCTGGCTGTGGAGCAAAACGCATTGGACCAGGTTCATGCTGATATGCAGTTGTTCGATAAGACTGTTGAAGGCAGTCGTGATTTTGAGCTCCTGTTAAAAAATCCTATTATCAAACACGATAAGAAGAGAGATATACTGGAAAGTCTTTTCAAAGGAAAAGTACATCCGTTAACCATGTCCATCTTCGATATCATTACCAGGAAGAATCGCGAGCCACTTCTTCCGGCTATAGCAAAAGAATTTCATAACGCATACAACGAATATAAAGGTATACGCAAGGCTACAATTACTACAGCCGTACCGTTGGATGCAAAACTGAAAGCAGAGTTTGAACAGATCGTGAAAGACCTGAGCAAACAAAAGCAAGTAGAGTTGCTGGAGAAAATAGACAAAGACATGATCGGTGGATTTGTGTTACAGGTTGGCGATAAGCAGATAGACACATCGATCAAGAACAAGCTGAAAGCATTGAAAGTAAAATTCAGCGAGAATCCATACGTGAAAGAATTTTGACGTACCCCCTGAAAGAAATAAAATTAATAACGACTTAACGACTAACGATATCATGGCAGAGATCAGACCAGAAGAAGTATCAGCGATTTTACGCGAACAACTTTCTCAGTCCCGTACGGAAGCTCAACTCGAAGAAGTTGGAACCGTACTCACCGTAGGTGACGGTGTGGCTCGTATTTATGGACTTACTCAGGCACAAGCCGGTGAATTGCTCGAGTTCGAAACAGGACTCAAGGCGCTGGTGTTGAACCTTGAAGAAGATAACGTAGGTGCCGTATTGTTGGGAGAATCAAAGGGTATCCGCGAAGGCGATACAGTAAAACGTACTGGTAAGATCGCTTCTGTAAAAGTGGGCGATGGCATGCTTGGGCGTGTAGTCGATACGTTGGGTGCTCCTGTGGATGGAAGAGGCCCGCTGAAAGGCGACCTGTATGAAATGCCATTGGAACGCAAAGCTCCTGGTGTAATTTACCGCCAGCCGGTAAACGAGCCATTGCAAACAGGTATTAAAGCGATCGATGCGATGATTCCTATCGGTCGTGGTCAGCGTGAGTTGATTATCGGTGACCGTCAGACAGGTAAAACTGCCGTGGCACTGGATACCATCATCAACCAAAAAGAATTTTACGAGAAAGGCCAGCCAGTATATTGTATATATGTAGCGATCGGTCAGAAAGCTTCAACGGTAGCAGGTGTTGCTGCTGCGTTGGAGAAAGCTGGTGCACTTCCTTACACGGTTATTGTATCAGCGTCTGCTTCAGATCCTGCTCCGATGCAATTCTTTGCTCCGTTTACAGGTGCTGCTATAGGTGAGTTCTTCCGTGATACCGGCCGCCCTGCATTGGTGGTATACGATGACTTGTCTAAGCAAGCTGTCGCTTACCGTGAAGTGTCTCTGCTCCTCAGAAGACCTCCTGGACGTGAAGCATATCCTGGTGATGTGTTCTACCTGCACTCTCGTTTGTTAGAGCGTGCTGCGAAAGTTATCAACAACGATGCGATCGCGAAGAACATGAACGACCTTCCTGCATCGATCAAGCACCTTGTTAAAGGTGGTGGTTCATTAACAGCTCTTCCTATCATTGAAACTCAAGCTGGTGACGTATCAGCCTATATTCCGACAAACGTGATCTCCATCACGGACGGACAGATATTCCTGGAAACAAACTTGTTCAACTCAGGTATCCGTCCGGCTATCAACGTGGGTATATCTGTATCGCGCGTGGGTGGTTCTGCTCAGATCAAGTCGATGAAGAAAGTTGCCGGTACATTGAAATTGGATCAGGCACAATTCCGCGAGCTTGAAGCTTTCGCAAAATTCGGTTCTGATCTGGATGCCGCTACAAAACTTACTATCGAACGTGGTAGAAGAAACACAGAGATATTGAAGCAAGATCAGTATGCTCCGGTTCCCGTAGAAGAACAAGTAGCGATCATCACCGCTTCAACACGTGGTTTCATGGATAAAGTGCCTGTAAATAAAGTGAAACAGTTCGAAAGAGATTTCACTGAATTACTGCGCGCTAATTACCGTGGTGTATTGGATAACCTCCGTGCCGGTAAATTTGAAGATGCCGATGTTGATACTATCAAGAAAGTAGCAACAGACCTGGCAAGCAAATACGCAGCATAGTAAAGGAGTTGATAGCGTTAACATCAACACGTCAACACTTAACCACATACGCACTATAAAGTATGCCGAGCTTAAAAGAAGTAAAGAATAGAATTACCTCCGTAATGTCTACGCAGCAGATAACCAAAGCCATGAAAATGGTGGCGGCTGCTAAACTGCGTAAGTCACAGGACAGAATTGTGCAGATGCGTCCTTTCGCACTCAAGCTTGCTCATATTCTGAAAAACCTTTCGGCTGCGCAAAGCGGTGCCGATAGCGACAACTGGTATAGCACTGTGCGTGAAGAGAAGAAGATACTGATCCTGGCGATCAGCTCAGATCGTGGTCTTTGCGGCTCATTTAATAGCAATGTTTTCAAAGGAGTACTTCGACTCATTGAAGAGAAATATAGTGCACAGTACGCCAAGGGTAATGTGACTATATTAACGATAGGACGCAAGGCTACTGATTTCTTCGGCAAGCGTAAGTACAATGTTAATACGGATTTCGCTTTTATCTACAACCAGCTTACGTTCGAGAATGTATCCAATACAATGGAGTTTGTGATGACTGCCTTTAAAGAAGGTAAGTACGACAAAGTTGAATTGGTATATAACGAATTTAAGAACGTAGCAACACAGATTCTGCGCGCAGAACAATTGCTGCCGGTGCCTGCACCTGCGGTGGAGAGCAACACGGGTAATCAGACTGACTATATATACCAGCCTGACCAGGAAGAGATCATTACAGGTCTTATTCCAAAGTCATTAAAGGTACAATTGTTCAAAGCGTTGTTGGATTCACAAGCCGCTGAGAACGGTGCCCGTATGACTGCGATGGATAAAGCAACTGAGAACGCTGGTGAATTGTTGAAGCAACTCCGCTTAACATACAACAGAACGCGCCAGGCAGCAATCACTAAAGAGATCCTCGAGATCGTAGGTGGTGCCGAAGCGTTGAAGTCTGCATAAAATATTTACTCTTAAATATGAAAGTCCTCTGAGAAACCGGAGGACTTTTTTTATTTAGTGCTTGTTCTGGTACGTGAACTCATGCATCAACTGGTCCGATTATATAGATTGCTAAATCTGCTGAGCATAGATGTTGCAGCAGGATCAGTGTGTTCGGCTCTTTTCTTTGCCAGTATTTTACAAGTACACATTTTGCCATTCGGGATGATCGCCCTTGGCCTTTCGGTATGGATTATTTACACGGCCGATCATTTACTGGATGGACAAAAGATTAAAGCGCCCGCTGCTACGGAGCGGCATCGGCTCCATCAAAAGCATTTCAAAACACTTGCTGTATTAATGGTAATCGCGATGGTGGTAAATGGAGTTATCATCTTATTTATACGCCATGCTGTGTTGGTTGCAGGCCTGTATGTAGGAGCAACAGTAGGTATATATTTCCTGATCAATCGCTATCTGAAATTTCTGAAGGAGGTCTTTATCGCGATCGTTTATACCATTGGTGTGCTGCTGCCTTCGGTGTCAGTAACAGCACTGCCGGAAACGCAGTGGCCGTGGATTGTTATCTTTCAGTTTTTTTTCACAGCACTGATCAATCTTATCCTCTTCTCATGGTTTGATTACGAACGCGACTTGCATGATGGTAATATTTCTTTTGTTACAGTGCTGAGTGAAAAGACAAGCCGCATTTTTATCTGGATTCTTTTTGGATTAGTTATACTGCTATCGTTCATCTCTTTTTCAAGTGCAACGATTGTTGTTTTGTTGATGAACGCATTGTTGCTGATTATTTTTGTTCTGCCTCGTTACTTCGCTGTAGCAGATCGATTCAGATTGGTAGGTGATTTTGTATTTCTGATTCCGCTGCTCCACTTACTATTTCAGATACGATGAGCTTTGATAGTATAGCTCCGGTATATGATATGCTTTCGCGGATTGTGTTTGGCAGAAGTATGGTAAAGTCGCAACGTCATTTCCTGAAATATATACCTGCTGAGGCAAGCGTATTAATACTGGGTGGTGGAACCGGTTGGATTATACAAGAACTGTTTGCTGTGAATAATACATGTACCATTGTATACGTAGAGGCATCGCAGAAAATGAT
>NZ_DATCSD010000315.1:0-8684 GCF_036568665.1 Ohtaekwangia sp.
CGCAGCGATTCGTCCGGATGCTACAGATACACATATTCGTGACTATCTTCGCAGCATCAACGAGACATTGGTGAAACTCGGCATCTGGCAGCAATTCTTTTTATCGATGAAAGATTCTGTCGACTGGCTTGAGTCAGAGAACGAGAAGATAGCACTGAAAATAAAAATGAATGGAAACACTGACGGAGCTTGATCAAAAATTATTTCTGCTGCTAAACAGTTTCCATACACCATGGTTGGATCCTTTAATGATGTTTATCAGTCAAACCATAGCCTGGGTGCCGCTATATGCTTACCTGCTGTATTGTATACTGCGTGAACATAAAAAACAGAGTTGGATTATCTTGATAGGTATAGCACTCACTATACTATTGGCAGATCGTATTACCAGCGGGTTGATGAAGCCTTACTTTCTGCGACTGCGTCCTTCACACGAACCTGCCCTCCAAGGACTTGTTCATCTCGTAAAAAGAGCCAACGGAGATTTTTATAAAGGCGGTCTATATGGTTTTGCATCCAGCCACGCTGCCAACACTACAGGCATTGCCGTTTTTCTGTATTTGCTTTTTCGCTCAACGCACCGGTGGGCGTGGTTGCTCTTTGTATGGGCAACGGTAGTGATGTACTCACGTATATACCTGGGCGTGCATTACCCCGGAGATATACTCGCGGGCAGCATCATTGGTGGTCTTTGCGGATGGTTTATATACCGGGTATATACCTGGCTGAGCAAACGCTATCTGCATCCACAGCCAGGTACACTATAGATCGGGCTATATATAGGATATATATTCTAGCGGGCTATATTCAGCAGGCGTTTTACATACTTGCCGATAATATCAAACTCCAGGTTTACTACATCACCAGCTTTCAATTGGTTAAAGCCGGTATGCTCGTACGTATAGGGAATAATGGCAATGGTAAATGTATTGGCGGTTGAGTTAAAGCATGTGAGACTTACACCATTCACAGCAATAGAACCTTTTTCTACTGTTACATTACCGGCAGAAGGATCATATTCAAAATCAAAAAGCCAGCTTCCTCCTACTTCCTTCACCGAAGTAACAATACCAGTCTGGTCTACGTGGCCCTGCACAATGTGTCCGTCAAAGCGACCGTTGTTCAGCATGCATCGCTCAATATTTACTTTACTGCCCACCTTCAGTTTGCCGAGATTCGATTTCTGCAACGTCTCCTGTACAGCCACTACCCAATGCACGCGATCTTCCAGTTTTACTACGGTAAGACACACGCCATCGTGCGATACACTCTGGTCTACTTTAAACTCATTGCTAAGGGCACTGGTAAATTTGAAAAGACGGTTGGTACCTTCATCCTGAATGGCCACTACCTCCGCCACCGTTTCGATAATTCCTGTAAACATGACTCAAAAATAGCAGAGAAAACGAGTGGATTAAAAATATTTTGGTTTATAATATAAACCAGTTTACATTTATATCGTTATCATTCCAATATGAAGCCCTCCGAAAATCTCAGCGCACAACAAAGCCTGGAGATCATTACCAGTATGATCCACCAGGCAAAAGGAAATGTTCAGCAGAACAGTTTTTACTTTTTACTATGGGGTTGGGTAGTAGCCCTGGCCAACCTCGGTATGTTTATACTCTCCCTGCAGGAGTACAGGCACCCCTATATAGTATGGATCATTACTATCCCTGCATGGATATATACTCTCTATCGCGGCTATAAACAGGAGCGCACACAACGTGTATCTTCACCGTTCGATCGCATCAGCGGAGCGTTGTGGATATGCTATGGCGTTTGTGTTTTTACACTGGTGATCTTCGGCTATAAAATCAACTTTCAGTTGAACCCGGTTATACTCATAGTAAGCTCTATACCTACGTTCGTTTCAGGAACGATCGTACGCTTCAAACCGCTGATGATGGGCGGTATACTCTTCTGGCTGTTCGGCATTGTCAGTTTCCTGGTACCGGTATATATACAGTCGTTGGTAGGTGCTGTCGCTATTATCGGTGGCTATCTTATTCCGGGTTATCTGCTTAGCAACAAGACTGACAAATAATGTTCAAGGACCTCGATCCGTTGCTTCACTCGCAATTGCGACTGGCGGTGATGTCGTTGCTGATCAGTGTTGAATCAGCCGAGTTTACTTTTTTGAAAGAGAAGACTAACAGCACAGCAGGAAACCTCAGTGTGCAATTGGATAAACTATCGGAAGCAGGGTATATCAAAATACAAAAATCTTTTCGGGGCAAGAAGCCGCTCACTACGTGCAAGATCACACCAACAGGTATAAAAGCGTTTGAAGAATATGTTAACAACCTGAAACAATACATTCACAAATAAATCCCCCTATATATGAAGAACCTCTTGTTGTTAATGCTTACGCTGCTGCTGCAGGGTATAGCAACTGAAAATCTATTCGCCCAGCAAACTGGCGACAAAGAAAAGATGAATGCCTTTATTAACTGGATCGGCCGATGGCAAGGTGAAAGCACGATGCAGATGGGACCGAACGAAACACGTAAAGCAGTGATGGATGAACGTATCGAATCCAGACTGGAAGGTACTGTATTACTGGTGGAAGGTTTAGGAAAAGCTTTCAACACGCAGACCAAACAAGATATGATCGTTCACCACGCACTGGCTATACTCTCGTACGACAAATGGACGAAGCAATATAAACTCCGCAGCTACCTGAATGATGGCAACAGTACAGATGCCTGGGTAAATGTTACCGGTGAGAATACATTTCAGTGGGGCTTCGATATACCGGGCCGCGGCAAGATGCGCTACTCTATTGTACTTGATCCTGTGAAGAAAACATGGGACGAGACTGGTGAATTTTCTCCTGACGGAGCCAAGTGGAATAATTTTTTCTCCATGCACCTGACCAAAACCGAGTGATATCATTTTCATTTTAATGAGAGCAGTATGAACGCAGCGACAGAACGAAAGATCATCCGGTGGTTTCACATGCTGGCGAGTATACCCATTGTTGGCTATGTATATGGTCCTGTATCTACTATACCAGAAGCAGTGGTTGTTGTACGCTGGATATTGTTTCCGCTGGTGATCCTTTCCGGTCTTTGGATGTGGAAGGGATATGCGGTGAAGAAATGGTTCCGGTAAATATATAGTTCGATACTGTCGCATCTCCGGTTTTGTCATTTGAGAAGCGAAGCTGTATCTTTCATAATGGAATTTGGACGGATAACTTCTGAAGAGCTGGAGCAAGTTGATTTTAAACTTCCTCCCGACCGAAAAGAGACAACACAAGTATTGGCTTCTTCGGGCAACAAGAACAAGCCAGAGATATTTGTAGGTTGTGCCAAGTGGGGACGAAAGGATTGGGTTGGCAAGATTTACCCGAAGGGAACGAAGGAAGCGGATTTTCTTTCGCACTATGCGCGTCACTTTAATTGCATTGAGTTGAACGCGACATTTTACCGTATGCCTACCGTTGCACAGACCAGCGGATGGAAAAGTAAAGTAGGTGATAATTTTCAATTCTGTCCGAAGTTTACGGATCAGATTACACACATCAAACGATTAAAAGATGTGAAAGAATTAACCGATCGTTTTCTGGAAGGTATATCCGGTTTTAAAGAAAGTCTTGGGCCGATCTTCCTGATGCCGCATCCCGGCATGGCACCCAAGACACAGGATACGATCGAAGCATTTATACAATCACTTCCCAAGGATATAAAACTGTTTGTTGAGTTTCGTCATCCACAATGGTTTGAAGATGAGCATGCATTTCAGTCTGCCTTCCACATGTTGCAGCAAAATAAAGCGGGCGCGGTAATTACCGATGCATCAGGTCGCAGAGATTGTGTGCACATGCGCCTCACTACTCCGGAAGCATTTATACGTTTTGTAGGAAATGGTTTACATCCCACAGACTATACGCGCGTGGATGATTGGGTGCAGCGCATCAAACAATGGATGGCGCAAGGTATAGAGCGGGTATATTTCTTTATGCACCAGCACGAAGAACTGCATTCGCCCGAGCTCAGTAAATATCTTATTCAACAATTGAATAAACATTGCGGCCTCGCTATACCGGAGCCGGAGTTCGTTCCTAAAACCAACGAATTGTTTGAAGTCGAAGAGAAACCAAAGCCTGCCAAAAAAGCGGCTAAGGTTGCCAAGGCAGCCAAAAAGGTAGCGAAGAAAAAAAGCTGATGTTTACTCGACCGAAGTAGTATCGGAGTTGATCTCTTCGATGGCCTCCTCTATTTCTTCACTGTCGTGATCATCGTCACTATCATGTCTTTCTGATAAGGAACTCTGTACATCTTTCCAGGGCGTACGAAGTATATCTTTACTGCTAAAGGTATATTCCTTTTTCAGTTTGATGATCTCGGCAGCACGTTCTTTCGTATCAGGGTGCGTGCTGATCCATGCTAATTCTTCCGGCACATCATCTTTACGGGCGAGACGGAAAAACAAATTACTTAAGTTCTGCGGATCGATGCTGGCTTTTGCAAGGCATTCTACGGCAAAGGCATCAGCTTCGCGTTCATGCTTCCGATCGAACGCAGTGGATGAAACTACTTTTGCTGTTTCGCGCGCTATATCATTACCGGCATCACCGGCTGCAATGGTGAACAGCATTTCCATACCAATCTCTTTCACCAGTTTCTTCATCACATGGTTCTTCTCCATGTGCCCTAACTCGTGTGCCATTACTCCGGCAACTTCTTCCGGGTTTTTGGCATAGTCAAGCAGGCCGGTATATATCACCATGTTGTTATCAGGCAACGCAAATGCATTGATATCGCTGCTGCGTATAAGATGTAATTTTACTTTGTCGCAGTCCAGCTCCATACCTTCGCACAGGCGCGTCTTGATAGAATCCAATACCGCTTTGATGCGTTTGTCCTCTACTTCATCATTTGTTGCCTTGATCGACTTCAAAATCAGTTCTCCTAATTTCTTTTCGCTCTCTTTGGCAAACTTCTGCACCTCGCCATCATCCACAAAGTCGATACGGCTCAGTAAAAACCAAAGACCGAAAAAAGAGATCGCTATAACAGCGAATTGTGTAAGTATCTTGTCAGTCATCAGGATTTACAGATTTGATCGGTTAGCGGACCAAAGAACCAGAGGTGTACATGTTTACCCTTGCGGGTATTTACAGCTGCATAGATAGTTACGAAAAACTCGCCTATGTTAAAGATCACGATCGTGATCAGGTAAGCTATATAGGTATTGCTTACACTGTTATCGCCAAAGATGATAGAGAGCGTCCAGTAAAGACCTGTGCTGTTCATGGCCAATACCATTAACTGCGAGAGCAATGCCTGTGTGCAATGCCAGCGTACAAAGAAAGTGCCTTTACGATTATTCAAGTAGAAAAAAACGGTTGCCAATAAGTTAACAATGGGCAGTGGCAATCCAACCATAACAGCGATCAGCGACATGAGGTAACTGTTCGATGCTTTCTCACTTTCATAGTCATCCGGCTTGTAAGCGAATGAAACAACTTCGGCCATGGTATTACAGATCTTTGAGGATGTTCCATCCCCAGTTCACTGCCATGAGCAGTATCAGGGGGATGTAAATGATTTTTTGTGTGCGAATCTTTTCTTCCGCACTGCGGAAAGCCAACGCGAGGCTTATACGCGCTGTAACTATATCTATAGCCATCCATATCGGTATAGCGACCAACATCAACGCTGCTATAATTCCCAACGGATTGATCATCCAGGCATGGTATAGATCGCCTTGCATCAGAGAAAGTACTGACCGGGTAATGCCGCAGGAAGGGCACGGTAAACCTGTGATGTTTTTAAACATACACACTGTTACCGCAGTATGATTAGGCCATACTAGATGATACCCTAACCAGGTATACCCGGCCAGTGAAAGAAGTGTTAATATCCAATATATCTTCCGGTCATTCGGTTCCATATCGGAAATCAAGAAGACTATATTATCACCTGGAATAATTTCTCTGCGTTGACCTCACGTGTGCGGCCCATGATGAGGAACCAATCTACGATTGTCCATACATACAAGCCTCCGCAGGTCAATAACTTAGCAATGCCAAGACCGGTATCGCCAATCATAAAACGGTCGATCGCCAATCCTCCGCCAACGATAGAGATAATCAGCATGGTGGTAGGATCTTTCAGATTGAGTGCATGCAATTGAGCATAGCGAGACTCATCCAACGCCAATAATTTTTCACGAATCAACGGAATTTGATTGCTCTCAAAAAACTTTCCGTTCGTCATCAGGTACATGTCAACTTTTTGTGCATCCATAGGTAAAGGGTAGATTAAGATAATTTTGTTGAAAGATATTTATTAGCTTCTTAAATGCAATGGGTAAGAAAGAAATGTTGCGGTTTTTGGTCGTTGGCCGTTATCCGTTAATTGTACGCCCCCATCCCACACTCACGATTAACCTGTAATTAATACGACTAACGGTTAACGTTCCGCGATCTGCCCTGCCCATCATGCACCACAATCTCCTTCACCGTTGCCGGTATACGCACCTTCCGTGTGGATTGCGACAGGAAACCGGAGCCGTAGTAGAACTCAACGGACTGCCTACTGCCATTAACATGGATGAATTCAGCTCGTGTGTCCAACGGACCTGGTGTAAACACCGGGAAAGATTCTTTTCCATAACACTCAAATACTTTCAGGCTGTCGCGATTTTGTGATGCGATTATTACATCTCCCTTTGCACCGGCTATACGCACCAGGGCTTTGGCATTTCCGGGCACATAGAAGCCGCTCTCGGCAGAGGAACGTACTATAAAATTACCTTTGCCATCGCCCAGCAATATCAGACCGGTAAAAGCATCGTAACGGCCGGCAAATACTTCGTTGCCATAGTCGTTGCCTACCATGAGTACATCCAGATTGCCGTCTTCGTTTACATCGCAGGTGATCATACCGTTTACAGGTGCTACCTGCACCGGGGTTGGCAATGCCCTCGCGGTAAATTTACCTTTACCGTCATTCTCCAGGTATGCCGATTGCATATAGTTTGCTTCCAGTTCCAGCGCACCTTTCAGATCATCTTCGTTAAGTACTTTGTCTAGCGTAGCCTTGCTATATTTCCGGTAACGCGAAAACTTGCGTCTGAACTTGGGGCTTTGCGAATTGATCTCATCCCAGAAATGTATCGGGTATAATTTTTTGTCAAAACCATTCATAGTTTCGCGCTGATAGCATGCCATCACCGGATCGACACTTCCGTTACTATCAAAGTCTTTCGCAAAAAGCTTCAGCGGATATTTATTTGTTACCTGGTAATTATTATTTATACCGAGGTTGCCGGCTATATAGTCTATATCTCCATCCGAATCAAAATCACCAGCCGTAAGACTGTTCCACCAGCCTTTGAGACTTTCTACCCCGGTAGCTTCAACTTTGGCTAATTTACCATCCTGATTTTTATAGAATGTTACAGGCATAAACTCTCCTACTATTGCCAGATCTGTTTTTCCGTCCAGATCAAAATCCGTCCACAGCGCATCCGTAATCATACCGGCATGTTGCAACTGTGGGGCTACGGCTTCTGTTACATCCAAAAATTTGCCTTTGTCGTTGCGCAGTATATAGCTGGCGGGTGGCATCGGGTAAGTTCCGGGTATAACTCTTCCGCCTACAAACAGATCGAGATCACCATCGGCATCAAAGTCACTGGCGCGCACACACGATCCGCTCGTAGTGAGCACCGGCAGTTGGCCCAACGTAAATATACCTTTCCCGTTATTGAGAAAGAGCCTGTGTTGATATTCGGATTCTTTCAATCCTTCCACGCTGCCGCTTACTACATATAGATCCAGGTCATGATCACCGTCAGCATCAAACAAGAGTAAACCTTCATCTTCATACGGCTTCAACGCCTCCCCTACTGCTTTTACCTGCTGACTAAATGTACCGTCTTTCTTCTGCAACCATACCGTAATTGGATTGTTGCGCGAGCCTCCTACCATAAAATCTTCCAGCCCATCCTGGTTTATATCTCCCACTGCTATACCCGGACTATACTGTGAAAATTTATGCGGCAATGTACGTTGCAGGTTGAAGTCTATATTATCTTCTTCCTTATGTTTAAAAGCTATAGCGGTAAGACGCTCAGCCGGTTTCACCAACGGCACAACCACAGGACTATGCGGTGCATAAGCATCGCCTTCACCATAATGTACTTCCAACACCTGATCGGCTTTAACGTTTTTCAGCAGGCGTATATCACCATCGGGCCATGCGAGAATTATGGAATCTATAGTCGCTATATTTCCCAAACCAAAGTGTACTATATTTTCAACGGATGACAAGAATCCGCGCGATACACAATTCTCCAGGTATTGTGTTTTACCGTGATCGTAGTGCAATGTTACTTTTACACCAGTGCCGTAGTTGAAATCTTTCGTATCAACAAATTTGAGGCGGAGAAAATGATTTACGCTTGTGTTTTCTTTTTTGACCGCTGTCGCTTTAGTATATAGTGTATTCTCATATACCAGCGCTTTGTCGTTGATGTTATTGATCACATAATCCAAATCCCCATCGTTGTCCAGGTCGGCAAAGACAGCGCCATTCGAGAATGACGGAGTATTAAAACCCCAGCTATTGGTAACATCCTCAAATGTAAGATCGCCTTTATTTCGAAAAGCATAGTTGGGTATACGAACCACCGGTATAGAGTCGATGAGCTGCGCAGGCGTTGCT
>NZ_DATCSD010000316.1:0-9126 GCF_036568665.1 Ohtaekwangia sp.
GCATCAATATGGCGCCCGGACGAGACGATCGGTTCGCTACCGAACCGGGCTATGCCCCATGCCGCTCCTATGGTGTCGGCTATAGCCAGACGCACCTCATAACCACGAGCGGAGAGTTTCTTAGAAATGTCTTCCAGATAAGCCTGATCACCTCCCCAGAGATGCGTGCAGCCGCTTGCATCGATAAGCAGGCCATCCGGCATATCAACTGCCACAATCGGACTGAACCGGATGCACCATTCTGCGAGGCGCGGAAGGAGCTTTTCCAAAAGATCGGGCTTGTCATCCAGGATGGTCAAATCTTGCGTAAATACGCGGGCATCGGCCACTGCCATACCCGTATAAATTCCCTGTTGTTCGGCAGCCAGGTTTGTAGCCGTAATTAATCATCCTTCCGTGCGCGGATGTTCGCAGGACAAAGGGAGCAGATTTCAGTTCAGGCTGGCGGAGGGAGAACCAGTCCGTAGCCAAATGCCGGAACCACACCGATACAAAACGCTTTTCCATTTCATCCTGCTTTCTTTTGTTCCGGTATGTGGCTGCGCTGACCGGATAGAACCGGCATAAAGCGACCCTCCTTCCATTTCATGTGCCAGGTGCCTGCTTTGCCGTTGCGCATGCGCAGTAATTCCACCTTCCATTTGGGCAGTCCGATGCCCGGCAAATCTTCATCGATTACATCGCTTGGCAATGAGGTGATCCGCCAGCGCGAGACGCTTGCCGTGGTGGTAACCTTTTGAATGTTATGGCGAAGAATGAGTCCGGTGACCTGGCTGTCCTCTACGGCAAGTTGGAGCCTGCGGGATTCTGTGAAGGTCATGTCGCGCACCTCTCCGATCACGGCCGTGAGGGCGGAGCATTTCAGGGCTTCATCCATCGCCCACAGGACCTCCTTTTGGTTTTTGAGATCCAGGAACAGGAAACGTTCGGGTACAATATCAAACGCCTTTAAAGCGGGCGGAAATAGGGTACGAGCCGCGCTTATCCAGAGCACCGTCCCCTGCACGCCCATCAGGGTGGCAAGTAAGCCTGCCAGGAATCCGGTGGTTGCCGAGGTGTCCTCAATCCGTCCAGAGAGAAACTCGTGTATGGCACCCACAGGAAACGAACCATTGGGAAAGCACTCCTTCATTGGGCCCAGATCAACATCGAGGGCAGGACTCTGGGTTGAGCAAAAATGCTGGAGCCGGAGAATATCCGACTGAAGTCTAGCGATGATATCTGACCTGTTTTCGAGCTCCATAAAACCTGTGCTATGGCTCAAAGGTAAAAACTAATTTTATTAGATTTTGCAAAACTAATAACATTAGTATTAAACATTCGATTTTAGCTGGATTTCGCGGTTTATCTGATCAATTTTCGATAGGCAATTCAAAAAAATAATCATTGATTTCAATGAGTTCTATTCTTGCCACAAAGGGTTGTTTTGTCCAACCACCTTTAGTATTATTCTGGTCACTTAGACTTTAGGTTACGGCAATGAATATTACATTATATGGGCCTCAGGGTTATGAATATCAATACAAGGTCACCCTTCTTGTTTCCCTTCTCTTCCACAAAAAAATGCCAAAAATATACATCGAAAAAATAAACAATGAAGATGTTGTTTTGAGCATCAAAAATGAGTCCGGGGAAATTAGAGTTCAGATACAAATCAAGCGTGAACAAGAGAATCTAGACTTGGAGAAACTCGCCGAATGGCTTGCGCATTTTGAAGATCGAGCATCAGACGCTAATCTTTTCCAGAGAATAATTGATAAAGTGGATGAGACTGTTGTGTTTATCACTCGATCTAGATGCTCTGATGATGTAGTAATGCTTAAGTCACCCTTCAATTCACTTGAAGAAAAAAAGAAGCTAAATATCACCAGAACAAGCAAGATAAAATTCACAAACGCATTGGGCAATCTAAAGCATGGCCCAACTGACTTGAAGACAGACAGAGAGAAATTCTGTAAAAAACAAGCGACAGCGATAAAAACAGTAAAGAATCTCGCTGAGATACTAAAGCATGTTACAATCTGGGAGGAGGCTACCGATGAAAAAATAGACAGAGAAATAGAAAGCCAGTTGCTCTATTTACATCACATCCCTTCTTCGCAAATTCGCCATATATATTTTCAATTGCTAGAGGTTGTAAAGGAAGGTAGGGGCGGAAATCAAGACATATTTCCGCTAATAGCTGATATCCTTCGAAAAAATAAAGCTGGTCGCCCTGTAACAGCCTCCTTTCCGTTCGAGAGGCCAGATGAAGAACACCTACTGGAAGGCCTTCAGTCGGAGGGCGTACTTTTGTTGACAGGAATCTCGCTTTGTGGAAAGAGTGAAGCTGCAAAAAAATTGGCAGCACAGCTATTTGACGCTGGTTATGCGTACTCGCAGTCCAATGAACCTAGCGATATCAATAGATTCTTTCTTTCTAATGTCGGAGAGGAAAAGGTTGCTGTTCTTGAAGACCCATGGGGGCATGCAGAGGTTGCTCCTAGTTCTGAAAATCGTAAACGGGAAATTGAACAACTCATTTTAAACCGACAACCACATCATAAACTCATAATTACTTGTTCGATATCGATATTGATGGAGCTATTCGGAACGCGACAATTAAAAGACTATAAAATTCAAAACATTCATTGGCGAGACTTAACAATTCGACATGGTGCACCACTGTCAGATTACTGGCGTACAACTGCTATAAGAAATAACATAGATCCGGCGGCTATTGCTGCCATCTCTCAGGACCTACTTACATCGGATCAAGAATATCTTCTGCAAATTGGGCAACTTCGATATTTGGCAAGTTGCGAAAAGGCAGAGCTGGTAAACAAAAGCATTGAGGAGCTTCTCTATTTGGCAAGAAAATCCTCGAGGGAAATTGCCACCTCTATTGCCGACAAGGACATATACTACGCAGAGGTATTTGCCGTCCTAGCACTATGCTCAACGCCTATCATCGGCATCGCTAAGTTAGATTTGGCATATATACTAGGTAGCGGGCAAGAACGACTTGGCTTCATAAATAAGCGTGAATCCCGGTTAACATTAGACCAATCCGAAATATATCCCTCCTATGGCCAGGGACTAGCTCTGACGGACAGGGCATTTAATGTCCTTGAGTTTCTAGAGCACAGGCAACTTATAATTATACACGACAACATCATTAAGTTCTCACATCCAAATTATTACGAGGCAGGAAGATTTCTTTTCACAGGTAGAGGCACGCAGGGTTGGCAAGAAACGATTATAAAATACCTTTCGCGGGCTACCTCATGTCTTAACCCTGAGAATGCATTCTTGGCTGTTAGGCAATATTCATTTATTTCATCAGGCATTCGAGAAGATTTAAAACACCGTGTTATAGACACAGCATTTGCTAGCATTGATTCTATTTACCCAAGCGTTGAGGATAATTCAATCGCTTTTTTGGCCAACAATATCAAAGATGTTCCTGAGAGCAACCGGGAAAGTCTGGTCGCTCTGCTTCAAGAAGGTAATACCAGTGACGAATATATAAAATGGCACGATAGCAATACCCCGTACATTTCTCACGAATATCAGTACAACGGCATTTTATACACTCCCGATGCTCAGGCTGTAGAACGGGCTTATGAGACTCTGCAACTCCAAAGGCTTCCCTCTATCGAAGATGGGTGGAACTATGTTGAAAGTTTAAAGGATGGAAGGGCTATACCACAGGGCCACTTTGAGCTGCTTTTGAGTTATAAAGAAACATTCCTTAGAAAGGATGTGATAATGCACCTTTTGCGATGCGTTGAAACTCAAGGTCAGGCGCTAATAAATCAAATTTTCAACGACGAAAATCCATCCATCGTGTTCGCCGCAATCCGCGCCTCTTTTGTCAATTGGAATAGATTTTCTGAAGATACCAAAACATTATTAAGGCAAAGGATCAAAGGTGCTATAGGAAAGGAGCAGGTAGCGATAAGATGTGCTAGAGTTATCGTGACGTTGGCCGCGCACTATGGGAATGAGGGTATATTTACCCTTGATGAATTGACAGGTTCTGAGCAAAAGGACATATGGAATCTTTGGGCATCAGTGTATCCCATTGTTGTCAAGACATTGCCTCTGGACGGTATCTTCTACGATACCGCTAGATTTGGCGCAACAATGGAAGAAGCCATCAAACACATAGATGGTGACGTTGGCATGCAAGTATTAGAATCGTGGTTTGAATTTATCGATAAAAGAATCAGAACTGGCAAAATGTTGGACGAGTTTGAGATGGCTGTCGCTGACCTTCTAATCGCGCTTACAAGAGATAATCACCTAATAAGGAGGCCTCTTTTCTTGAAACTACTTAACTATCCAGACACAGATTTTCTCCTTTCAAGTCTAAAATGGATGATGTCAAATTGGAACCTTCTGGACGATTCCGAAAAGAACGACATTATATCTTTGTTGCATAGTGAACGTCTGGATAAGCGGTGGATAAAAGCACTATTGCTTACGAGAGGTACTCTTCAACCAGAAATTGTTAACGAGATTCTTGGCGACAGTCATTTCTTTGAAAGGGATATCGATCACTTCGTAAGGGAAATGCCTGCTCAGTTGTTGATGGATTGCCTGCATTTTTATTGCGGTACCACGTACCCTTTGTATCGGCTTGCAATTCACGGCAAAAATTCCGATTTATGGATTTCTATAATGACTTATATATTGACGACCAATTATGAAATCGGATTCGACATCTGTTTACAAGATTTTTTGCGTGATGGCGTCAATTCGTTTCCAATGAAATGGGTGAATCCGGAAAACATCTGGTCAGCGATCTGCGCCACCGGGCAAAAAAAAGATCTAATTATCGAGTCACTGATTTTTAACACAGGGAGTTGTACCTGTAGCTTGAGGGATACAAATATGTTATGGAGAGTCCTCACGGATAGCTATCGACACAACAATCAGATTGATCTATTGGTCAAAAACATTGTTTCAAACATAGAAATGTTTCAACAAACCAACCATATCGGAGACTTCTACGATCTGCTTACCCACAATAATCTTGTTAACCAGACTTTAGAAGCCACAACCCCTGACTATACTTTGCTAGCATTATTAGAAACCTTTCGGGGTGTCACCTATCTGGCTGACGACGATGTTTTATCAACTTTCACGGCTCTCTTAGTGCTGTTTCAGGGTCGAGCATTGCGTTTACACTATACTTTTGAGGTAATAACTTCTGTCGCGCCTAATTTACCTGCAAAAGTAAATTCAATACTGGCTGCCCTTCCAAACCAAATTAACGACGTAGGAAAGAAGCGACTGACTGAATGCGAGGCAAAAACACAACTCGCGCTCGAAAATTGGGTAAGTTTATTCACAGAGACGCAACCAGTTAATTAGCGAACAAAAAATAAAGGAGCTGATTTCAACAACCAGCTCCTGCAAATTTAGTAGGTCAACAGCGTTTCAAAAATCCGGGCATCCAGGTTCTTCTGTGCCTGGAATGTTTTCTTCAGTTTTCCGTGCAGTAATGCATTGAAAGCATTGTATCCGATCCATAGGGTGGGTTCGGTGTTGAGCAAAGAGCTTTCTTTCTGAATCGTTTCAAGGACGAGTCGTGCATTGAGTGAAGGCTCTGGATTCTTTTCGCTGCATTCGAATTGAAAGAGTTTGAATTCCTCCGCCGTTGTCTTCACGAAGTCCTTGAGATCTTTGATGGGTCTTTCTGCCAGCACTTCAAACCTTCTATGAAGGCTATAAAATTCATTGGCCATGAACTTGTCGATCATCTCGCTGATTTCAGGAATGACAGCCTGAATGATGTCTCCGCGATGCTTGACGCTGAACCCGATCTCTGATTGAGCCGTATGAAGACCATTGCTGCATATTTCGCGGAAGAATCCAAAGTGCCCAGACGTCCTGCAAGATCCATCGTAGCTATTGGTAAACCGGAGCATTGGTCTCAGCTTATCGCTGCCGTTCTTTACTTTCACAATCCAATTATCACCGGACAAGATATAGTCTACGGCAAATGATCTGTTCTCGCGATTGATGGACCGCGTGATGTAGCCTATATTGGACTGGACAAGTTGCGCTTCTACTTCCGAAAAGAAATTCTCATTCGGCAGATGTCCGTAAGATTTACTGACCACATTCACGACCTGATCTTCCGACACAATAGCTTTCTCAAGCCCTCTCCGTGAAGAAAGGCCCGTGAGTGATGACAAGCTCAAGACTTGCTGTTTCACAAATACGTTGTCGTTCTGAAGTTTAAATTTCAGATTGGCATTTTCGATGGCTTCATAGTTTTTCATAGCATCATTCGTTTTGATTAAACATTTTTTGATGCTATGGCCACCGGTCTTTTCACGGAACAACACAAGCGAAGTCCTATATCTGGCTACCGCCAAAAGGCAAAGGAATAAATGGGAAGGCAGGCCGTAGGCAGGTGCCGTTTTATGCCGGAAGCTTTTGGCTGGTAGTCCGGGAAAAGACCGAACTTTGCATTCCAAAAAGTGAGCATAACCCGTTTCGTTTATACTTACCCGGAGTAACCTGAAGATATATATATACCTATAGATGGAAGACATTGCCCAAAGCAAGGGCACGATCTGATTTTTGCCTATCTTGACTGTATGAAGTACCCACGCATTGAAGGAGGCCGGAAGCTCACCTCCTTTGTCTCTCCCATGAAAGCGCAATTATCCGATCTGTTGGCATTCGACAATAAGGATTGGCTCTTTGAAATCAAGTGGGACGGCTATAGAGCTATAGCGGAGATTTCCAACAAAGAAGTTAAACTCTATTCACGAAATGGGCTGACGTTCGATAAGGCTTACCCCAAAGTATTTGAAGCGTTAAAAGCAATCAAGGGAGATGTAGTGCTTGACGGAGAAATTGTCGTGTATGGAGAGGACGGCAAACCGAGCTTTCAAAAGTTGCAGAACTACAAAAACACAGATCGTTATCCCATCCAATATTTGGTATTCGACTGCCTGGCCTTGAAAGGCAGGGACCTGACACGTCTATCCCTTGTTGAACGGAAAGCTATCCTTAAGAAATTTCTCCCCGAGTCCCCGGTAGTTATGTATTGCGATCACGTAGAGGATTATGGAAAGGCGTTCTTTGCCGAGGTAAAAAAAATTGGCCTTGAAGGTATCATTGCAAAAAAGAAATTGAGCACCTATCAAATTGGAAAGCGAACATCCGATTGGCTGAAGATAAAGAATGTTCAGGGACAGGAAGCAATCATAGTGGGATATACAGAGCCTAAAGGTTCCCGCAGTCATTTTGGTTCCCTTGTACTGGCCGTTAAGAACAAAGGGAAGTTGGTGCCTATCGGAAATGTAGGAACTGGATTTACCGACCGGTCGCTAAAGGAAGTATACGCAAAGCTAAAGCCACTCGTACGAAAGACATCGCCTTTGGATGCTCCGGCTAAAGATGCGGCTGACGTTACCTGGGTGGAACCCACGCTGGTTTGCAACATACGGTTCACCGAGATGACCGAAGACGGCAGTGTTCGTCATCCGGTATTTGAAGGCTTAAGGGTAGACAAGATGGCCGCAGAAGTAGTGCTTGAAAAACCAAAGAAGGGAAAAACCGTCAAAGGCCGGAAAAGTTAGACACCCCCAAATCCATTTCGTTTTCTACGAATTTTATTTTATTTTCACATTCCATTTGTAGGATGACCATCTGTCTAGTCTGATTAACCCATTAGCGAGTTGGTAACAATAGCCATAATCGACGATGATATGGACGATGTCCAGTTGCTGGCGGATGCAATATCCGAGTTTACAACTGCATGCTTTCTAAACTTCAGAAATTCTCAGCAGGCCGTTACAACGCTAGTGAATAACTCCGCCTTCATACCGGCGTACGTTTTTACAGATTACAACATGCCCTTAGTTAATGGTGAGCAGGTGATTCGTTCGCTACGGGATGAGCCGATGTTTCGCAAGACAATCATCATCGCTTTATCAACGTCAATGCCTGAAGATTTAGCACAGTCTTTAAAAACAGCAGGAGCCGACTTTGCACTCAAAAAGCCTGTCAGCACAAAAGAATTCTCAGTTATGCTGGAGAGTATATTTAGTACCCCAATACTGGTTCAATCTTAAAGGAAGGACTATAGCAGTCCTTCATCAGCAAATGAGTAATACGTCTCCGAAGTCATGATGATGTGATCCAGCAAGGTCAACTCCAGAATTTTACAGCCTTCCTTAATCTTGCGTGTTAAATCCAGGTCCGGCTGGCTTGGTATTAAGTTGCCGGAGGGATGGTTGTGTGATAAAAGTATACCCGTTGCGCCTGCTTTCAGTGCTGCAATGAATACAAGCTTGGGATCAACGACTACACCTGAGATTCCACCACTGGAAACTTCAAATATACCAAGCACTTTGTTCGCCCTGTTGGTGAGGATCACTTTGAATTGTTCGAGTAAATCAAGTTTACCTTCATCCCAATGACTTCTCAGAATATCGTAAGCGTCTTTTGAACTGGTGATAGATGGCCGTTGAGAAGGCTTTACAGTAGTCTTGTAAGAAAGTTGTACTTCCGAAACTTGAAATGGATTTTGTTGATTGATGCTTTCCATAATTGTAAGATTTAATTATGGTCGGCACCACCGTCAGCTACGGATGATGATGCAAAAGGAAACGGAATAATTGGGGGCTCCTGGAAGCGAAGAGCTGGAAGGGGGAAACCGTTTATGCCGTAGTCTTTTGTGTCATCAGTCCGCTCGCTGACTATATTTACCGTAATTAAATCCAGAGAGTTGGAAAGCAGGTATCAGGAAGTCACGGTTGGAGCAACGGAAGACGACCGGTGAAATATATTGCAGCAGCGTGTCTCAAATCCTGAGCCAGGTCAATGTTAGCTTATGCTCTTTAAGCGAGCGAATAAATAAGTCTCCCTAAACTCGATGACTCAATTCTCCTAAAATATTGTCAGTTGATTCTGATCGGCATTGAATGCGTTTATTGAATCAATCACTTTTTGCATATATGCCGTGTTGAAGTTGATCGGGTCTGGGCGACAAGTCGCAATTACGATTTTAGCGGCAAGGTCCTTTTTGAGTTCAGTCAATGCCGCCTCGATGCATTGCTGACGAGAATCATAAGGCTTGTTGAACACTGTAATCGGGGAACCGTAGCCTGAGCCTGT
>NZ_DATCSD010000317.1:0-18871 GCF_036568665.1 Ohtaekwangia sp.
TTAACATCGGCAGTGCTGATGCCGAGGCTAAAGGTAAATACACCGGAATATATACCCGCGGCATGTGTTACATCGGTAAATTTACCATTATCGTTTCGAAACAGTTTATTCTCCAGCAACGGATCGGCCGGCTGGTTTCGCAGTTGCATATAGTCTAACTGGCCACGTGCATATTCCGGTGACGACTGGTTTATGAGTATCATATCCAGATCGCCATCACGATCATAGTCAAGGAAAGAAGCCTGTGTAGAATATCCTGCATCTGCCAAACCGTAAGCTTCTGCCTGCTCGGTAAACGACAGATCGTGCATATTGATGAAGAGCAAATTTTTCCGCAGGCGACTATTGGAGAAACCGGAGCGACAAACATATATATCAAGCCATCCGTCATGGTTAACATCGGCCATCGTAACACCTGTACACCAGCCTTCTTTGCTGGCGATATTGGCTCTTGTAGTTATATCGTCAAAGCGAAGATTGCCACGATTCAGGAAGAGTCGGTTCTTTACCATGTTGCCCGTAAAAAAAAGATCGGTGAGCCCGTCATTGTTAACGTCACCGGCAGCAACACCCCCACCGTTGTAAAAGTATGGATAGTGAAGTATATTAAAATCAGGATTCTCTTCCTTGAGCAGATTACGAAAAGTTATACCGGTTTCTGTTTCCGGTAATTTTGTAAACAAGGTAGCAGGCATTTCCTGTTTACAGGCACCTGCTATAATAAAGATGAAAAGAATCAAGAGTATAAATCTTCGTGGCATAGCGTGAGCATTAAAAAATACAGGGCAGGATTTCTCCTACCCTATATTTGAATTAAAGTATGAATTATAACCTACAAAGTCTGTTTAAGGATGATCCCACCACAGGCGCGTGCCGCCAGTATCAGGCCCACCAAGCAGATCGATAGCACCGGCCACTCCACTCGGGTTGGTTGAGTATTCTCCGGAAGCAAATTCTATTCTGCGAATAAAATCGGTAGTGGAAATTTTGCCACCGCTATAGTTCTTAACAACCGGGAATAATTTAGGATAGCCTGTTCTTCTGAACTCGCTCCATGCTTCCTGTCCGTCCGGATACATTGCGATCCACTTTTGTGTAATGATGCGCTCGAGGCTACGCTCAAATGTATCACCATCATTCCATTGAATGGTTACAGTGCTCAGGTAAGGTGAACCTGCGAGTATATCATTCTCTCCGGCTGTTACGGCTTTCGGATCAGTATAAGGAGCAGCCTTCTTCGTATTGTCTGTAATATAGTCGTCATATCCTCCTACAGCATTCTGATCGAACGAAGTCTTTACACCTTTCTCATAGTTGGTCTGTGCATCGCCTGCGCCAGACCATCCACGCAGCGCAGCTTCTGCCTTGAGGAACCATGCTTCTGCCGCTGTCATTAATTGTATCTCATCTGCAAATGTTACCAGCTTGGAGTAATCCTGGTAGCGCGACTTGGCATCTATATCTATACCTTCTCGTATGCCTTTATATTCACCAGCCACAGCAGGATCGCTCGCAGGCAATGCATACTTGGAGATACGCGGATCTTCGTAACCACCGAGTATAGATTCTACCGGTGCACCTAAACGAATATCGCCCCAGGTATTGTTGATAACGTTGAGCGGGTGCGTAGTCGGTATACTTACAACAAAGTTATCATCGTTTGTAGAAAGTATACCGAGCGAATGTGCCAAAGCCGCTTCACCTTCTTCTTTCGCTTTTACAGGATCGATCTTGGAGATACGTATCGCCAAACGAAGACGCAATGTATTTGCAAAGCGTACCCACTTGGTATAGCTGCCACTATATACCAGGTCGAACGGAGCGAAAGGTAAAGATTTCAGCGTCTCTTCTTTATCGGCATACGGTGTAAGCAGTGTGATCGCTTTATCGAGCTCTTCGAAAAACGCATAGTACACATCTTTTTGCGAGTCGTAGCTTACACTACCATCAGGATTGGTCTGACCGAATTTAGAGTAAATGATTGGTCCATATATATCTGACACGCGGTGCATGGCTTCTACTTTCAGAATAAGCGACCACGCATAGAAATCGTCATATACATTTTCAGCCAGCGACTTTACCTGCGCAGCAGGCTTCATCACAAAATCATATCCGTCAGACCATGGATATCCATTCCATCCTGCCACCAGTGAATACGTCATGTTGTTTACGTTGCCATTGAAAGGTGTAGGGGGCGTCATATACCCGGAGTATACATCTCCGATCAGGTTTTGCTGTAACTGTGTGTTCCAGGCCGGATCGTTCACATACAGACTCAACTGCATCTGCTTGAACGGCAGGCCTACATAGTTAAAATCTTCTTTGAGTTGCTCGCGCGATATACCATAGGGATCGGTATTGAACTCTTCAAATTTATCGGTACAGCTTGTTATACAAAAAGCTGCCGTTGCCAGGATCACCAGCAATGCCAGCGATCGGTTTGAATTTGAATATATCTTTTTCATACTGGAATGCATTGTTGATTAAAATCCTACTTTAAGATTAACCCCGTAGCTCCGTGTGGTAGGCAAGCCAAACACATCTATACCTTGCAGGTTGTTGGCAGTACTCATGGTAATTTCCGGATCGAATGGTGCCTTGCGAGAAATGAAGAACAGGTTTCGTCCGATAAGCGAGAGGCTTATGTTGCGTATACCTTTTATCTGCACGGGTAATTTATACCCTACCGAAAATTCGCGTAGCCTTACATTCGTAGCGCTATAGGCATACTCGCTGGCTACACCGGCACGACCACCTATAGCAGTATAGTATTTCTGTGCATCGATCTTTTGCTCGTACGCAGTACCATCTTCGTAGGCAGCGGCTACATCTACACCACCATTATCGCGGGCATCGGCAGAAGCTTTGCTATAGCCATAGAAGTCGAGGTATGCTTGCGTAAGACTTATTACTTTACCTCCGAAACGGCCGTCAATCAAAAAGGAAACGCTGATGTTGTTGCTGAAGTCGATCGTGTTATTCCATCCCAAAGTAAATTTAGCTTGCGGATTGCCGGCATAGGTTGCATTCGGCACGGGTGTACTTTCTGTTACCGGTGTACCGGTAGCATCTACTACTACACGTCCCTGATCATCGCGCACCAGTTTACGGTTGCCATATATATCACCCCAGCTTCCGCCCTGGCGAATGAACAAGCCGTACATATTTACTCCGAAGTCTGACAACACTTGCCAGTTATCCGCACCGAGTCCGTAGGCATTATCGGTCATGTCTAATACCTTGTTACGGTTAGCAGCAAAGTTGAGTGTGCTGGTCCAGTTAAGTGTACTGTTTTTTACAGGCACTACAGTAGCCGAGATCTCAACACCTTTGTTACGGATGTTACCGAGGTTCCAATACCATGTAGAGTAATTGGTGCTGGCTCCTGCACTGGCCGGTGAGGTGATGAACTGATCGTAGTTGTTGTTGATATAGTATGTGAAATCTATACCTACGCGATTGTCGAAGAATTTCAATTCAGTACCCACTTCGAACGAGCGGTTATCTTCCGGCTTCAGTTCTTTATAAGGGTTTGGTCCGAGCAGGTTTTGATCTACACTGTTGCGTGTTCCGTTCACGGCGTAATCGCGCGGGTGTGTAATATAGGCGGGCACATCGTTACCTACTTTGGCATACGATGCACGCACTTTAGCAAAGCTGATGAACTGCGGCAGCGATACCATTTCAGTAAGCACAGCATTTACACCGCCGGAGTAATAGAAATAGCCCGACTTCATGGTAGATGTATAGGCGAATGCAGAAGACCAATCATTGCGTGCTGTAAGATCGAAGAAGAGATAATCTTTAAAGCCTAACTGCGCGCTGGCGAATACACCCTGCAGTTGTTTTCTGTTAAGCGTTTGTGTAACGCGCTCGGCTGTCGGAGATATATTCCACACCGAGAATACATTGGGAATGTTCAACCCTTTCGGATCGGTAGGGCTGGCATCGATCATTATGTCGTCATTCGCCTTGATGTCTTGTATACTCGTACCTAACGTAGCCGACAACATCCACTGCTCGGATAATTTTTTATTCGCTAACAACAAGAAGTCTCCGTATAGCTGTGTGTTGAATTGTTCATCGAGGGTATAGCGACCGTTGGGAGCAGCAAATACACCTTGCGTACCGGCATAGGATTTCAATTCATATTTATCAAACGATTTGTCGTAACGACCGCGCGCCTGCACATGCAACCAGTCTGCTAATTTATAGTTCAGTGTTAACGAACCGAACACACGATCTCTGCGATCATCGCGTGTATTTTTATAGAGCGCCCAGTAAGGATTCTGCTGATCATCTTCACCGGTCATGCCTTTATCAAAATTTATATTCCACCAGTTTTGCAAATACATGTTGCGGGTAGGAGAGAAATACTGGTAGTTATCTTTAAAGTTGTTGAAGTCCAAACCTCTTGGCATCAGGTATAGTCCGGTAAGCGGGTTGTTATATATACCTGACACCGGACGGTTGTGCGACTTTTGTGTGAGCAGGTTTACACTGGCATCGATCGATAAGCGATCATCCAACAACTTGGCTGTTTCGCGCAGGTTTAATGTATGGCGATCAAACTCGCTGGTGGGAAGTATACCATTGTTGGTTGTGTTGGAGTACGAAACGTATGTCTGTGCTTTCTCGGTACCACCGCTAAACGATAATGAATTTGTCCACGTAGTTCCTGTCTTCCAGAAATCTGAAACGTGATCTGGAGCATTTACTACATTTCCCCAGCTGTCGCGTGTGTTAGAAACAGGATCGGTTTGCCCGTACTTGAATTGCAGCTCAGGTTTTACCAGTACATTCTCCATGGTAAAGTTAGAGGAGAAGTCGATCTTCGATTGACCTGCTTTGCCTTTCTTCGTGGTGATCAGAATTACACCGTTTGCTGCCTGGCTTCCATATAGCGCAGCAGCCGATGCACCTTTCAATATACTGATGCTCTCTATATCGTCCGGATTTATATTTGATATAGCATCGCCAGCATCACGCCCAGAGCTTCCGCTTCCGGCTGATTGTCCCCATACATCGGTTGGTTGACCTATGCTTGGGTTCTGCATCGGCACACCATCAATTACATAAAGAGCCTGGTTTGCTATAGTCGATTTATTACCGCGCAATACTACGCGGGTTGATCCACCCACACCGTTGGCACGGTTGATCGTTATACCGGCAACTTTACCATTCAGCGTATTCATCAGGTTGGCATCGCGGGCAACGGTTAACTGTTCGCCTCCCACCTGTTGTACAGAATAGGTAAGTGATTTTGTTTCTCTCTCTATACCGAGCGCTGTTACTACTACTTCGTTCAGTTGCGTGGCATCTTCCACCAATACAACATCAATCGTAGTGCGATTACCCACCGGGATTTCCTGTGTGGAAAAGCCAATAAAAGAAAAGATCAGAACGTCTTCCGGGTTTGATACGCTGATCACATATTTACCTTCTGTATCCGTAGAGGTACCGGTAGATGTACCTTTCACTAAAATAGATACACCGGGTAATGCATTGCCTGCACCATCCGATACTTTACCAGCTACGGTAACCGCGACTGATGCTTCGAGTTTTTCTTCTTCGCTCTGTTCTTCTTCCAGTTGATTTACCGGGCTCAGCACGATACGCTTGCCGATAACTTTATAGTGTACTTCAGGACCGAGCAATTCTGCCAACACTTCTTCGAGGCTGGCATTTTTCATGTGCAGGGTTACGCGCTTCTGGTCTTCAACAAGTTCAGGACTATAGGCAAATTTTACTTTTGCCTGCTCGCTGATACGTATCAGCGCCTGCTGAAAATCTTCACCGTCAACATCCAGTGTGATTTTCTTTTCGAGCACCTTCTGGCCCATGGTATCCACAGCATACACAAATGCTACGGAGAAGGTAGTGAGTAGAATATGGATCAATGTCACTCTCATAAGAAACAGTAATGTTTCTTGAACCGGTTTAGGTTTATTCATAAATTGAAATGTTTTTGTTTGTAATAGGGCAAAAACTAGGGGCACGCGATCTCTGATCGTGCTGCCTGCAAGGGCTGGTAATGGTCGCAACATTACCGGCCTCTTTTGTTTTTATAGGGTTGTTCTTTGGTAGGTTTTACTTCATAGGCTGTTGTGTTTGGTTAAGGTTTTACATTGTTATGACTACAACCATTTGCTTCAATTACAATAGAGGCGCCATCCATAGCGTACTGCCCGCCAAGTGCATGGCAGATTATTTCCAGTTGCTCGTATAGTCCTTCTTCTTCCATAATATCACTGGTAAGTGTGCAGCCCGTCAGCGCCTGTTCATCATAGCGGATGTCTACGCCATAGCTCGTGCTCAGCGATTTGAGCAACTGCACTACCTGCACATTGGTATAATAATTTTTAATGGGTGGCTGTGGGGCCAATATATAGGGGTGCTCCACGATCTGGCGGGTAACAAAACGATCGCGCTTGCTATACACCGCCTGGTGGTTTGGTGTAAGCGTTACCTCCTGCACATCTTTACTCTTATCGCCATGCACAGTTGCTTTGGCAAACACTGATACTTTTCCGGTTTTTACAGCTACTATAATTTTTTCGGCATTCTTATCAGCACTCACGCGGAAGCTTGTGCCCAGCACGCGGGTGGTAACTTCGTTGGTATATACCAGGAAGGGCCGTGAGGCATCTTTCGCTACTTCAAAAAATGCTTCGCCTGAAAGATATACTTCGCGTTTACCATCAAAATGTTCAGGGTACCGGATCTCTCCGCCCGGCTCCAGCGAAATAGTGCTGCCATCTTTCAGTGCTACTACCTGCTTAGTTCCGCAGGTGTTTACAATCTTCAGCCAGTTGTCTGATGGCTTATCTACAAAGGCTGCACTCTTATTACTCTCGCGGAAATATTGTGTAAAAAGCAGTATACCAGCCGTTGCGAGTAGTGCAAAGGAGGCTGCATATCGCCAAAGGCGGAAAGGTTTTCTGCCGGCAGATTCTTCGCGGTCAATCCACATCTGGTCGTTTACTGTGGGCGTTCTTGCTTCGAGTATTTTGCGGTATATACGTTCCGAGGTTGCCTGTGCTTCAATATCGGGTATAGTATTACTCTCTATTTCTGTATGCAGTTCTTTCGCTATTCGGTGTTTCACATCTTCCTCCACTTGCCCCGACTGGATCATCTCCAGCAGCAGGGCTCGTTCTTCTTCAGAAGCCGTGTTGTTCAGGTAGCGTTCAATTAAATCGTCCAGGTTGTGCATGATACATTTTCAGGATAAAGTATACATCAGCGTATGGTTGTAAAATTCTGCGAAGGCTTTGTTACGGCCATCTATAGTATAAGAGTATAGATGCCGATATGAAGGTGTAGTGCAGGAGAAAAAATATTTTCAAAAAAACTGCAATCGAAAAATATACTCTCGTTTCCGTACACGAGAATAATGCCGCTCTAAAAAATAAAAGAGGTTGCAACAGATGTCACAACCTCTTTACTCTATAAAATACTTTTCAGGTATAGATATAGTGTATAAATCTCTTTGACTATGGTATTAGCAACCTATCTCGTACACCATTCTGAACATGAGCCATCCTAAAATATAGGTACCTACATGCGGCTGCAGATAATGGCGTATAAACTGCAACGCTTTGGCCATGTGTGTCTTTACTGTGAGTCGCGATATATTTAGCTGCTGCGCTATAGCTTCGTGACTCAACCCTTCTACTTTGGCGAGCTGAAATACCTGCTTTTGCTGCGATGGCAGTAATTTTACTGCCTGTTGCACAAGCTGTTCGTATTGTTTTTCGAGCAGCAGATCATCGAGCGTATCGTCTACCAGCGAACGCTCTTCGGTATATTTACTTTTGGCCAGTTCCTCGTACGCCAGTTTGCGCAGAGTTTTGTAAGTGAGATTCTTCGCCATGGTTACCAGGTAATATTCCAGGTGAAGCACTTCGGTAAATTCCGAGCGCTTGTTCCACAACGTTGAGAATATTTCCTGCACAATGTCTTCTGCCAGAGCCGATGACCTGGTGTAGCGCTTCGTTACCCGGTAAATATGCAGCCAGTAACGATCGTACAATTGTTTAAAAGCAATTTCACTCCCGAGTGCCAGTTGGTGTAGCACATCGCTTTCTTGGTAAGGTGGAAGATGAGCGAGCACAGTAATATAATTCTCAATTAAACAGAAACGCACAAGCAAAACACACTACACAAAATATAGTATATATAGCCGGTTTACGGTTCTTTATTGAAATGTAGAAAAAGAAACCTGAAAGAAAAAGTTATTGAACAGATAAGTACTGAAACAATATATAGTCTCGCGTTTCTTTCTCCACGATATATACTTTGTGTCTCTCCGTCAAAATATTTTTCCTGATACCTTCATCGATGGACAAGCTGCGGGCTTTCTGCTGATAACATTCGATTGTTCATACTATATACCGCAATCTGGTTTTGTAAAAATGTAGGGCAGGCTGGACCTACCCTACTAACTCAACCAAACCAAATGTACTCGTAAACCTATAACAGAGTACACTGATACTTTTTATCGCGGTAAAATGTAGTATATATAGTATACCGCACGATGAAAAATCTTTTTTGCAAAGCCTGTGCCGCCATCACTGAAAGTCCTGATGACTCATCGGTTGTAGCGGGCGATAGTTCTCAATTTTCAGGGCGAATCGGAGGCTGCCCGGTGGCAGCGGTTCACTGCGCGGCTGGTAAAAGCCGTAATGCAGCGGTGGTAATCGTTTTTCATTCTTGGTTTGGGTTTAGGTAAAGACTTTTATTCTGCATGAAATCGTAGTCACAAAATATTCTAACTGCGAAATCATGATCCAAAGTAGAATATGAAAGAAATAAAAGCAAGAAAATTTTTAAAATGTGTACGCACACATTTAATTTGTGTGCGAAAACATAAAAAATTCGTACTTTGGAAACGTTTTCGTATCACACGAAAATTTGATTTTTTTGAATATGGTCGATAAAAATATCCGCATAAAAGACATCGCCAAGCTGGCGGGTGTCTCTGTAGGCACGGTAGATCGCGTATTACATAACCGCGGCCGCGTATCGCCCGAAGCCTTGAAAAAGGTAACGGAAGTGATGGAGCAGATTGATTACAAACCCAATCTGATCGCACGCACGCTCGGCTCCAATAAAAATTATCGCATTGCTGCATTGCTGCCCGATCCGAAACAAGATCCTTACTGGGCACAAACCAATATGGGTATCACACAAGCACAGACTGAGTGGGCACAATACGGTATACAGGTAGAATTATTTTTATTTGACCTGCTCGATAAAAATTCATTTCAGAAAGTAGCGCACCAGGTATATCTCGCCAAACCCGATGGTATACTCATCGCTCCTATATTTTACCACGAAGCGCTCCCTATATTCGAACTCTTCCGCGAAACAGATATACCCTACGTTCTGTTCAACACCAATATACCCGAAGCCAATCCACTGAGTTTTATAGGACAAAATCTATATCAAAGCGGACGTGTAGGTGCTGAGCTTATTCACTTCGGTCAGTATGAACCCGGCACCCTGGCTGTGCTGCACATCGATGAAGATGTACATGACTCTTTTCACTTGTTAGAAAAAGAAAGAGGATTTCGCGAATACTTTAAAGACAAGGGAAGAGAAAACTTCACCATCATCGACTTTATTCTGAATCCGAAAGATCCTTCTTTCAGCAATCAGCTTGATCAATTACTGAACGACCCGGCACTGCGTGGCATCTTTGTAAGTACATCTAAAGGAACGGCCGTTACAGCATCATTCCTCGAAAAGCATGGCAAAAAAAATATCCGCCTGGTAGGCTACGATATCCTCGAAGAAAATCTCACCTACCTGCGTTCAGGTGTTATTGACTTTCTGATCAACCAGAATCCGAAGCGTCAGGCATCCTTGGGTATCAGTCACCTGGTAAACCATTTGATGTTTAAAAAAGGAACACCCGGCACTGACTTGTTCCCGCTGGAGGTGATCACTCAACAAAACGTAGAGTCGTACCTCGGCTCAGGAATTCACTAACAATCAGGCTATAAGCAGCTTGTTAACAACCTTTGCCCTACCTGAAGAAACTTTGCCGGGGTTCGGGCCGATTATTCTATTTTTGCAGCGCAAATCGCGCTATGAAGTTTGATTTAACAGCAACCGACCCTAAGTCATTTGCCCGGGCGGGAGTTCTCCATACCGATCACGGAGTGATCGAGACACCTATATTTATGCCGGTGGGTACTGCCGGTTCTGTAAAAGCTGTACACCAGCGCGAGCTTGAGCACGACATTCAGGCTCAGATCATCCTGGGTAATACCTATCATCTTTACCTGCGGCCGGGACTCGGTGTTTTAGAAAAAGCCGGTGGTCTGCACAAGTTCAATGGGTGGAGTCGCCCTATACTTACCGATAGTGGCGGATACCAGGTATACTCGCTCGCTGCGAACAGAAAGATCGTAGATGAAGGCGTTACGTTCAAGTCGCACATCGATGGATCGAAGCATCACTTCACACCGGAAAATGTAATGGACATTCAGCGTACAATCGGTGCGGATATAATCATGGCGTTTGATGAATGTACGCCTTATCCCTGCGAGTATACATACGCGAAGAACTCCATGGTGCTTACGCATCAGTGGTTAAAGCGATGCGTTGATCGTATTCAAACCACCGAACCTAAATATGGCTATGAGCAGGCGCTGTTCCCCATTGTGCAGGGAAGTGTATATAAAGACCTGCGCGAACAATCGGCCGAGTTTATAGCATCACAAAATCAACAGGGCAATGCTATAGGAGGTTTATCGGTAGGCGAGCCGCATGAAGATATGTATGCGATGACAAGCCTCGTATGCAGCATTCTTCCAAAAGAGAAACCACGTTACCTGATGGGTGTAGGTACACCGGAAAATATACTGGAATGTATAGCCCTGGGGGTTGATATGTTTGATTGCGTAATGCCTACACGCAATGCGCGCAATGGCATGCTTTTTACCACCGAGGGCATTATCAACATCCGGAATGAAAAGTGGAAAGATGACCTCTCTCCCATTGATGCAGGCTTAGGCGGATATGTAAGTACATTTCACTCCAAAGCCTATCTGCGTCACCTGATCATTAACAAAGAAATTTTAGGCGCACAAATTGCTTCAATCCATAACCTCACATTTTACCTTTGGCTGGTGAAAGAAGCGCGCAGGCGTATACAGGAAGGTACATTTGTTGAATGGAAAAACAAGATGGTAAAGATTGTTTCCCAGCGATTATAGAACCCGAAGCAACGCAGCATGAAACTACTCGACAAATATATTCTCAAACAATTTCTCAGCACGTTCTTTTTCGTGGTGGTAATCCTGCTCGCGGTGATCTCGGTAATTGACATGACCGACAAGATGGATAAGTTCGCGAAAGCGCAGCTTACGGGTGGTCAGATCTTTGGATACTACCTGGATTTTATTCCGTGGATCGGAAGTCTCGTTACGCCTATCACCATCTTTATTGCTACGGTATATGTATGCTCGCGCATGGCAGGCCGCACCGAAGTAATTGCTATACTCAGTGCCGGTATAAGCTTTCGCAGAATGATGCTTCCATACTTTATGGGGTCTCTTGTAGTAGCTATACTCAGTTTTGCATTGAACGGATGGATCATTCCCAACTCCAATAAAGCAAAGCTGGCCTTTGAAGTACAGTATCTGAAGAATAAGTATTACTACGATAAGCAGAACATTCACATACAGGTTGCACCCGATGTATACCTGTATATGAAGAGCTATAACAACACCAACAACACGGGCTACCAGTTTACGATGGAGCGTTTTGAAGATAACAAGCTCATTGAAAAACTTACCGCTACGCGTATTGAGTGGGACACTACTAAAAAGAAATGGACCATGCGCGACTGGCGCATTCACAAAGTGCAGCGCATCTTCGAAAAAACATCAGCTCCGGTAACTACTACCGGTGCCGACTCTGCCCAGGCAATGGTAGCGAAAGATACTACGATGAGCGGAACTGCGATGGATACTGCACTGGTTATACACCCCAAAGAATTTGAAAGCGACTATCGCAAGTACGATGGTATGACGCTGAATGAACTTTCCAAGTATATCAATACACTTCGTGCACGCGGCTCTACCGGTATAGAAGTATATGAAGTAGAGAAATATACCCGCTACACAGCACCCTTCACGATATTTATACTGGTATTTATGGGCGTGATTGTATCATCACGTAAAAGTCGCGGAGGTACAGGGCTGCAAATTGCACTCGGGTTCCTGCTCTCATTCATCTTTATTTTATTCTTTACCCTGTTCCGAACATTTGCAGAAAACGGATCGATGCCCCCGCAGATTTCCGTATGGATACCGAACATCATCTTCGGTTCTATTTCACTCATCATGTATAAATACGTTCCTCGCTAAAAATTAAATGGCCACACGCAACGATTATTTCAAACTTCATTTCATTGTATTTCTCTGGGGTTTCTCTGCTGTTATCGGAAAGCTTGTTACGATTCCTGCTGTTGAAATGGTTTTTTACCGCGCTATACTTGCTGTAGCGGGTATGGCTATTGTTATAGCCGTTACTAAAGGTACATTCGTAGTAACAGGTAAAGACCTGGTCAAACTGTTGCTCATCGGCAGCGTAGTGGCTATTCACTGGATGGCATTCTTTGGTTCAGCGCGGGTCTCCAATGTATCCGTTAGTCTAGTGGGCTTTGCAACGAACTCCCTATGGGCCGCTTTGCTGGAACCGTGGTTCAATCGCACGCGTGTTAAAAAATTTGAACTGCTGCTCGGGCTCGTAGTTATCATCGGACTATATATCATCTTCTCGTTCGACTTCCACTACAAAGCAGGATTACTCCTGGGTATATTAGCCGGCTTTACATCGGCACTGTTTTCTGTTTTCAATTCTAAAGTGGTGCGCACCATTCCGGCCTTTACCATTACGTTTTATGAAATGATTGGCGTGTTCCTTTCTATTGGGCTGTTCCTGCCTTTCTATAAACAACTCACACCCGACCATACACTTCATCTACTTCCATCGCTTACCGATTGGTTATGTATAGCAGTGCTTGCAGGCGTGTGCTCGGTATATGCATATTCAGTAGCTGTAGAGTTGATGAAGAAGATCAGTGTATTTCTGCTGCAGCTCACGCTAAACCTGGAACCGGTATATGGCATTGTTATGGCCGTGATTGTTTTTAAAGACCGTGAGAAGATGGGACTCAACTTTTATATAGGTACACTCATTATTCTTTCGGCAGTAGCAACCTATCCAATGTTGAAAAGAAAATTCGGAGAGGCTACACTTAAATCCTGATAATCAGCTCGCCACAAGCATTCTAATCCGCTTGTAAATCCTTTTCGGAACTTATCTACGAATTTTTTCGTAAAACTATTGCATGTATGTCAGTATGTGATTAGTATTGTATTACGAAAACATTCGTATAAAGATGAGCAAGAAAGATATCAAGCCCACTGAAAAAGAACTGGAGATACTGCAAGTGCTGTGGGAGCGCGATGCTGTTTCAGTAAAGGAAGTTCATGAAGTACTCGGTGGAGAAGAGAGGAATGGCTATACCACCATTTTGAAATTCATGCAGATCATGCACGAAAAAGGTCTGGTAACACGCCAAAAGAATGGCAAACTGCATCTCTATAAAGCAGTGCCCTCGCAAGAGAATACCCAACAACAGATTCTTGATAAGATGATCGATACCGTATTTCAAGGATCGGCCGCTCAACTGGTAATGAGTGCACTGGGCAACAAACGATCATCGAAAGAAGAACTACAGGAGATCAAAAAATATCTTGAAAAACTCGAAGGAGGTGAATCATGAATATATATACCTTGCTCCCATCCGGTATAATTGATGCCCTCGGCTGGACGCTGTTACACTCCCTGTGGCAAAGCCTGGTTATATTGGGCCTTGTATCGATCCTGCTAAAGATCATTCCGCTTGCTTCATCAGGCTATAGATATAGTGTAGCGCTCGCGGGTCTCGTGCTCACATTACTCGCAGGCATCACAACCTTTAGTATACTCTACACCGCAGAAACAGCTTCATCGCCTGCCAGCCCTATATCTTTTATATACTTCTCTGCCGCCCACGCAGATGCAGCTCCAACGGATTTACTATCCACCACTATTACATTTATACAACACAATCTTTTCTGGCTGGTAGTTGCCTGGCTGATTGGCGCTATACTTTTTATGACGCGTGTTATTGGCGGAGGTATATATGTAAGCCGCCTGCGCAAGGATGCTTCGCTGATTGATGGGTATTGGCATAACAAGGTTCAGGAGATAGCCGCCCAACTTACTATAGAACGCACTATACTATTGGCAGAGTCTGTACGCGTACAGGCACCTATAGTACTGGGATATATAAAACCGCTCATCATTATACCCACGGGTATGCTTACCGGCCTCACCACCGCACAACTGGAAACTATATTTATCCACGAACTCACCCACATACGAAGACACGATTACCTGGTAAATCTCCTGCAACTGATCGTAGAAGCGATATTCTTCTACAATCCGTTTGTGTGGAAGCTTTCGGCAATCATTCGCGATGAGCGTGAGCACTGCTGCGATGATGCTGTAGTAAAAACATCTGGCAATGCAGCTACCTATGCTACAGCATTGGTACAACTCGAAGAAGTACGTCTTGGCCAGGCAGGTATAGCCCTGTCGCTGGCAGAAAATAAAAATCAATTATTAAACCGAATCAAACGACTTATGGAAAAATCAGTAAAGCACTATTCCGGGCGTGAGAGAATTATACCGGTTGTATTGCTGGTGCTCGGCTTGCTCTGCGCATCATGGCTAACGATCTCTGCCCGCACCAAGGAACATAACTTCTCAACCAAAGCTGGCTTCTTTGGTATTACACAAGACACCACCATCAAAACAAAAAAGAAGAATCGCCATATAGAAGCGCCACCTGCCATACCTGTTGAGCCGGTAGAACCTGTTGAAATTGAAAAAGCTGTTCCGGCTACGGAAGCTACAGGCCCCCTTTCTAGTATAACTATAGACCCACCAATGATAACGGTAGATGTGCCGATTATAGCTATAGATGCACCTATCGTTATACCCAGTGTACCTTTTGATGCGATGGCGCCTCTGGCACCGATCAACGTTCAGCTCGATAGCATTCCTCCTATACCGGCATTCCATTTCGATTATGACATGAATAATTTTGCCCAGGAGTTTGAGAAAACGTTCAAGCAAAATTTCAGTGCGTTCTACAAAGACCATCAGAAAGACTTCGACAAGATGATGATGGATATCAAAGTCAAAATTGAGAATAAAGATCTCGAATCACTCAAGCAAATGCAGGCCGATGCTATGGTGCAAATGAAAATTGCACAGGAGAATATGATGATTGCCAAGCAGCAAGCCCTGATCGCTCATCAGGATGCTGTTATGCAACAGTCAAAACAAATGCATGAGATGCAAGACCAGATGCTATCGCTGCAAAAAAATATGAAGGTGATGCAGGAGAATATGCAGAGTTTTGAAAAAGCATTAAAAGAAGAGCTTGTAAAAGATGGCTACCTGAAGAAAGATGAGAAGATCAACAACATTAACTGGAGCGACAATGATGTAGAGATAAACGGCTTCAAGATCAAAGACTCTGATATACCTAAATACCGCATGCTCCACGACAAGTTCTTTGATGAAAAGCAGCTTTCTATTAAAAAGACAGAATAATTACTTACTGCTTTCTGAAAACAAAAAGGGCTTTCCAAATTAGAAAGCCCTTTTTTATATATAGGTATATATTTACTTCTTCGTCAGGTCGATATTATAGGTAAGCTGCACCTGCACACCAACGTTGTTTTCTTGCATAGCGCCATTTGCTTTGATAAGCATCTGGTATAAAAATCCTCCCTGCAAAGCAAATGCGTTACTGAACTGATAGCCGGCACCAACAAACAAGCGGTTCTGGTCAGGTTCATGAAAAGTAACATTTTCACCCCAACTCAAAAAAGCTTCATCGTATACCGTAGCAAAATAAGTTTTCGGTTCTACTTTCGAATGATTGAGTGGCACCGTAGCCATGAATCTATAGCGCAGTCTGTTCTGATTCAGATCGTAGCCTTGATTTACCAGGCGATCTTCTGCATCGCGGGTATGCACCTGAATGAAGCGTTGCTCCAATCGCAGACGGTGACTGATACTTACCCGGCTGATGTGATGCTTGTAGGTTATCTGCTGGTATATACGATGCTCGTTATTACCATAGGCTGCAGGCTGTTTGCCATAGCGGAAGTTCCAGGTATATACATACCCGAGAGGCATAAAAGAGAAATGTTTGTTCAGCGAGAAATCAACTCCTGTGCGCAATTGATATTGCATCGGTTGAAAATCCTGTGCCTGACGGAACTGTCCTTCCAGCAGAACAGTTGCACGTTGTGTTACTTTCAAATTGGTGGTCAGAGCAATCCATTCAATAGATTGGTTAACGATCTGACGATTGGCAGGCTGTGCGAAACTAATCTGGAAGGCCGTGACCATAAGCAAGCCACAGAACCAACGTGAAGTTAATCTTACCACTTCGCTAAACTTTGTTTATTTATCACAAAGAAAGCGAGGCTAATATTACTGTATTTTTAAGCTTTTAACAGTTACATAACATTAAATTAACATTGGCCTGTTTTCTGCGAATGCCTTTCAGAAACGGCTTTTTTATACCCTGCAAATCACTAATTTTTTATCGTAACAGCCTGTCCATTCCGAAGTTCTTCGCTTGCCGTTGCTGCGATGCGTTGACCTTCCCGGATCGGACCAAAAACCTCTACCAGCGAATCAAGTGTGTTGCCTTTTTGTACCGCCAGCCACTCAGCAACGTTCTCGCGGAGATTCACTACAAATGTACCCTCGGTGGATTGAATCAGGGCAGCACGAGGTACAAACAACGTAGGCTTGTTTCGCGACACCGGTAATTTTACTTCGGCATACATACCGGCTTTCAAATCGCCCGATCGGTTCTCGATATCAAACTCTGCTATCATGGTTCGATTGTTCTCCTGAACGCTATTGCTGCTTCTGGCAAACATGGCTCTATACTCTTTCAATGGATCAGCCTGTACTGAAAATGTTACTGCGCTCTTATCAGGTATAGAGTTGGAAAGATTTTCAGGTACCGCTACGGTAAGACGAAGTTTGGAACGATCTTCTACTACAAACATCGGCCGCGTATTTGACTCTGGTCCTACCAACTCACCCGGACTTATATTCCGTTCAGTTACCGTACCATCGAAAGGTGCTATAACAGTGAGATAGCTCGCGAGTTGTGCCTGCGAAGTATACTGTGCTTTTGCTGCGAGTAAATTACTTTGCGCGGCCATCGTTAAGGCACTATCGGCCAGCATGCGCGAGTATGCCATGTCCAGTTCATTGGCAGATACAGCTCCGTTTGTGTGGCTCGTTTCCACCATTCGGGTATAGGTAAGTTTACTCGCTTTGTTCCTGGCTTTTTGTTCGATGAGTGTTGCTTCTGCAGAAGCTACCTGCGCCTGTGCCTGATTTAATGCCGACAGTAATTCTGGCGCTTCTAATGTAGCCAGCACCTGTCCTTTTTTTACAACGGTACCTCTATCGGCCCGCACGGTGCCTACATAGCCTTTTACTCTTGGAAATATAGTTACCTTGTTCCACGGCTTCAGTTCACCCGGCAACACTGCCTGCAACGAAGGCTGCAGACTCTTTACGGTAGTGGCTCGCACAACCGGCAATGCTATAGCTGTACTTTCTTTTTTCTCTTCGTGTTTACATGAAAGCAACACCGTAAAACTTACTGCGAGCAGAGGTGTGGAAAATTTAGATATATACATACGCTGTTCCTTTATTTTGATTGTGCGTGATTATAATATTTACTGTTATGATCTTCTGGGTCCAGCGATACCGACTCGAGCGATGCCTTTTGTTGCACCAGTGTAAATACACCCGGTAGTATAAGTAACGAAGCCAACGTAGAGGCTATGAGTCCACCGATAACAGCCTGCCCCAGCGGAGCTACCTGATCGCCACCTTCGCCTAAACCGGAAGCCATGGGTATCATACCGGCAATCATGGCGATACTCGTCATAAGTATAGGGCGTATACGACTTCCTGCTGCGAGCAATCCTGCCTGCTGTGCATCCTTTACTTCCAGGCGGAGATTCTCGGCATTGGTAATCATCAGAATAGCATTCGCTACCGATACACCTACCGACATGATCATGCCCATATAGGATTGGAGGTTGAGTGTAGCTCCGAAGATCAACAGCATCACCAATGATCCGGCCAACACAGCCGGTACTGATGAAAGTATAGCAAGCGATAATTTGAACGACTGAAAATTAGCCGCCAGCAACAGAAAGATGATTACGATAGCAACAAACAAACCGCCTTGTAAACTATTGAGTGTTTCTGCCAGTAATTTTACCTGACCTTTAAATTCCACCACCATACCGCGTGGCAATGCACCGGCATCATCTATAGCTTTGGTTACTGCTTTGCTGGCAGTACCAAGATCTTTCTTATACAGGTTTGCTGTGATCGTTACAAGTCGGTTGGGACCGGAGCGATCGTACTGCCCAGGACCAACCTCTTCGGAGAAAGAAGCAACATCCTGTAACGTGGGGTGAAGGTTGCCGCTCTGCAAAGGTATATTTGCTATATCATCTACCGAATTCATTTTATACTCCGGCACTTGCACCTGCACCTGGTAAGCAAGTCCTTTTGCATTATCGAGCCAAAGGTTTTTATCGGTGAAACGACTTGAAGATGTTGCTGCCACCAGCGACCTCGCTACTTGTGTAGGTGTAACACCTAACTGGCCGGCACGCTCGCGATCCATATCAATGCGCAGTATCGGATATGCCAACGGCTGGGCTATCTGCACATC
>NZ_DATCSD010000318.1:0-26671 GCF_036568665.1 Ohtaekwangia sp.
ATATAGAACAGGTTGCGGCCGATCAGCGAGAACCGTATACTCTGAAAGTGTAGTTTATTAGCAGCATTCAGCGGAAGATTATAGCTCAGTACTACTTCGCGCATTTTTATATAGCTGTTATCATAAATGGCTCCGGCTTCATTCCACGCATTACTTCCCCAGTCGAATGTATTCAGGTAATAAGTAGCAGCATCAATCACGGTTGTATTCGGGGTTCCATTTTCCGTGACTCCTTTTATCACTACGCCATCATGGTATACAGTACCTCCATCGGGCGCACCGGTGTTGTTATCGGGCAGTAATATTTTTGTTCCATTGCCATTTATATAGTATGGAAGGCCACCGGTATCGGCAGATCGATATTGTAAGGTGCTTTTATACATACCCGATCCCAGACCATATTTCAATGGTGGTGAAATGATTTTCCCTCCGAGACTATAATCGATTGACAGATCGAGACTCATGTTCTTATACCGGAATGTATTTACAAATCCACCGGTAACTTTAGGCAACATATTGCCAGCCTTCACATACCGGGTCTTATCAATAATATATACTCCCTTATCATTTATGATGAAGTTGCCATGCTCATCAGTTTTGCGGGGATATACATATATATTTCCAATGGATTGTCCGGGCTCAGCTACTACCTGTATAGCACTTCCTTCCAGATCACGGAATACAAGTTTATTAATACCATTCCCTAACGAGTGAACTTTCGAGGAATTTATAGCCACATTTACTCCGCTATTCCAACTGAAAGTGCGCGCTACTAAAGACGAAGTCAATCCCAGCTCCCACCCGTTGTTTTGCAACTGCCCTATATTTGTCAGCAATTTGCTGGCTCCGGTACTGGACGGAAGATCCATCTTCAATATCTGGTTCTTAATCCGGCTGGAGTAATACGTGAGATCAACGCCCAGTTTATTTCCAAACAATTTTGTTTCCAGTCCGAACTCTGACTCATATTTATTCTCGGGCCGTATGTGATTGTTACCGTATAAACTTCCCTGTGTAGTAGCGGCTACAACGGACCCGTTACTGGTTTGCAACGCAGTCAGGTCATATAGTATATTCGCTTCATATACCGGAGGTGCATTACCGACAACGCCATACGATGCGCGTAACTTTGCATACGATATAGCCTGTGGCAGCGTCATTACTTCAGAGAAAACAAATCCACTGTTAACCGATGGATAGAAGTAACTGTTATTACCCGGTGCTAATGTGGATGAATATTCCTGCCGCGCGGTTGCTTCCAGAAAAAGATAATCTTTATAGCTTGCGTTAACGAGGCCTAGAAAAGCATACTTCAAAATCAGCGATTGTGTTTCGGTAGATTGTTTATTGGCGTTATATGAATTATTGAGACTAAACCAATTCTCCTCTGCCAATCCGCCACTGGTAGCCGTTACCTGGTCGCGATATTGTTCATCGCGCAATTGAAAGCCTCCGTTCGCAGTAAGCGAAATATCTCTTGAAAGCGCCTTGGTATAGGTAAGCAATGCATCGGTATATAAAATAGAATAACGACCGGTAGCTACGCTATAGGAGCCCGTGCTGCTGTTAACATTAAACGAGGTAGGGTATTCATTATGCCCCATCGATTTTGTAGAAAGACTTGTAAAGTCATTGCCAATTTTTCCACGGAATGAAAAATTCTTGGCGATCTGGTAATTCAGCGTTACACTCGAGATGAGCCTGTTCTGATTTTCATCTTCACTATCGCGAAGTTGCGTCCACAGAAAATTCATTACCTCAAATCCACGAGGCGTTACATAACGCAGGGCTTCCTGCGGATCGCGTTGCGACTGATCGTACGGCACCCATTTATACCCTTTGGATGTTTTATACTTATCGAACAATAACGACATATCTTCGGCCCTGCTGAAGAACCCATCCCAGCTTGAAGTAAGCCGGTTAATTTTCAACGGGCGGTTATGCACATAGCTGTTGGTATAGTTCAACACGATATCGGCCGTAAGGCGATCGCTGATCTTTATATAGTTGTTCAGGTTTACCGTGTTGCGCTGGAGCTTGCCTCCCACTTGTATTCCCTGGTAATCATTTCGTGAATATGAAATGCGATAAGCTGCTTTCTCCAGTTTGTTACTGATGGAGGCATTGAACATGGAATTATACCCCGTTCTGTAAAAATCTTTATAGTTATTGGGTTGAGGCGAATAGGTACGCATGTTACCATCCCACCACATCACGGATTGTCCGTCCATCTTCGGACCAAATTGCGCGTACGACTCAAACAAAGGTCGTTTGGTATCGGGTATACCATCGTTGTTGAGATCGACCGGTACCCACCCCGTTGCATCGGCTCCGAGCGATATATTTTTATCGCGATCAAAGCCGGGACCATATATATTTTGATAGTGCGGTGTAAAGGCTACCTGCTCTACATTTACTGTATAATTGATATCGACTCCAACACCGGGTTTCTTGTCGCCTTTCTTGGTGGTGATCACTACCACACCGTTGGCCGCGTCTGAACCATAGAGCGCTGTAGCTCCTGCGCCTTTCAATACAGAAATGGTTTCTATATCCGCAGGGTTTATATCGAGTATACCATTTCCGCGAATGCGTGTGTCCGTAAAGTAGTCGGTGTTATTTATACCGGATGCACCTTTCTCGTTGCCATCGCGCATTAATACACCATCAATGATATAGAGCGGCTGCGCATTATAGTTCAGGGAATTTAGCCCGCGCACCTGCACGGTAACAGCGCTGGTAGCACCACCCGGTGCTGTGCGTATTCTGACACCGGGCGCTTTGCCATAGAGTGCCGATGCAAAATTAGTATTACCGGCTTGTGTGATCTGCGAAGAGCCGATGGTACTCACTGAATACCCGAGAGCTTTTTGATTGCGACTAATGCCCAATGCTGTTACTACGATCTCCGATAACTGCGACAGGTTTTCAGTTAGCACAACATCAATCGCTTTTTCATTTCTTACCGGTATCTCTTTTACCTGGTAACTCACGTGCGAGAATACCAGCGTACTGTGATCAGATTGTAAAAAATCAATCGAGTAATGTCCATCGGCATCGGTAATGGTGCCTGTTCCTATATCTTTTATAAATATACTCGCGCCTGCTATGGCTTCTCCGTATTGATTGGTAACGCGTCCGGTAACTTTTGCTTTTGTCAATATACCGGGCGATGGATTGCTCTTATCTTTCTGCGGATAGATAACGTATATCTTTTCTTCTATACCGGCCACCCGTTTAAAACTTAAATTATACGGTGTTAAAATAGCCGACAGGTATGCTTCTATATCTTTAGCATCATCTGCGTTATAGACTACCAGTTTTCCTTCGAGAAAATCTTTTTGATAGGCAAAGCTGATCCCATTACTTTCTTCCAGCTTTTTCAATGCCTCCAGCAACGGTATAGTTTGGCCGGCTGTTCGATTGTTATTGGTGAGACGTTTTTTAGGAGGCCGATGTTGTGATGCCACATCCTGCGCATGTACACTTCCAATCACGCAAAAGCATACAACCAACATGCTGTATGTTTTTATCACTTTGTGTGATGGGTGGATCATGGTATAAAGGTTTAAACTATAGGGTTTGTGATAGAAAAAACCTGATGTCAATTTTAAATTAATCAGTCATTACCCGAGGGACTTATAACGACTTGATTATTATTTTGTGTAATATTTACTTCCAGTGATTGAGCAAGTATTTCCAGCATAACCTTTACATCCTTGCGTGGAATTTTAGCAGTAAGTCGTTTACGATTAAGCGAAGGATCTTTAATGATCACTTCCATACCAAAGTTCTCCCGCAGGTCAACCGCTATAGATGCCAAAGGAGTATCGTCATATTGGAAGAAATTATTTCGCCATGCCAATTCGCGTATAGCCGTACCGGTAGCTTCGTGCGTTACATGGATCTGGTGTTGCGTATTATCCACTTCTGCCAGATCGCCCGGTTCAAGTATAGAAGAAGCCGATGCTGCTGTAAGCGCTACTTTTCCGCTTTGCAGGTAAACCGTGCTTCGCCTGGCATTTACATTAAACTCTGTACCCAATACCTGCACCGCCAGATCTTCATTGGCCTTCACAATAAAACTTTTATGATCATGAGTTTTCTTTACTTCGAAGAAAGCTTCTCCGGTTAATGCTACTTCGCGCTGCTTCTTCCAGTCGCCCGTGCATACCAGTGTAGAGTTTGCATTGAGTGTAACGGTAGAACCATCAGGCAAAACAAAATCTTTTACTTCGCCATACGCCGTGCTATATCGTGCTGAAGGTAACTCGGCCGATAAAATTACCAGGTATACTACAGCTACCACCAGGGCGGCTGCCAGCACCGCGGCAAGCGCTACATACTTTCGATAGCTTGATCTATATTGTCTGTCGAGTTCGCGTGAAGCATTCGCCTTTACGCGCTCCCATGTTTCGAGAAAGGCAGCATTGGCTTCTGCATCGATAGTAAGCCCGGCCAGCCGGAGCAACTCCCGCGCTTCATCAACATCTTTTTGTTTCTGCGGATTTTTAGAAAGCCAGTCATTCCAGAACTGAACTGTTTGTTCGTCCGGACTTAACACCCATTTCTGAAAATTATTATCCAATGCAAAGTCTGCAGCGGAATAGTTCGTGTAACTCATCTACTACCTGTTCTTGAACGGTCAATTCTGTAAATTTAATAATGATAAATGGCATTCCCCATAGTATCAGCCTGCCTGCTTCGCGATTTATTTTACAAAGCCAATGCAGGCACAGAACAAACGATGCACGGGAGACATTCTACTCTCCTTCTGTGGCAATAATTCACAGAACAAAAATTATTGTCATACTACGATCATTCGAAATGATTTACTCCCAATATTTGAATCCTGAAAATTATTAACCCTATCGCACTATGCTTCGGTTACACACCCTACATACTCCGGCTTTTATACTTTGCCTTCTGATCGCGTTCACCGCATCAGCCCAGCAGGCATTGAAGCCTTACCAGGACACGCATCTTTCAGCAGATGAACGTGTGAATGATCTTTTGAAACAGCTTACACTGGAAGAGAAGATACAATTGCTCGGGTTCAACAGTAAAGGTGTGCCGCGCCTCGGTATACCGGTATATAACTGGTGGAATGAAGCGCTGCACGGTGTAGCACGCGCGGGCGAAGCAACGGTATTCCCACAGGCCGTTGCACTGGCAGCAACATTCAACGATGAGTTACAACAGAACATTGCTGATGTGATCTCCACAGAAGCACGTGCTAAATATAACCTCGCGATAAAGCTTGATCGCAGGATACAGTATATGGGACTCACCTTCTGGTCGCCCAACATCAATATATTTCGCGATCCACGCTGGGGCCGCGGACAGGAAACGTATGGTGAAGATCCTTATCTCACTTCGCGCATGGGGAAGGCTTTTGTTCGCGGACTGCAAGGCAATGATCCGCACTATCTCAAAACATCTGCCTGCGCCAAACACTTTGCTGTGCATAGCGGCCCTGAAGCAAACCGCCATACTTTCAATGCCATTGTTGATGAAAAAGATTTGCGCGAAACATACCTCTATGCTTTTCATGAACTGGTAAATGCCGGTGTTGAATCGGTGATGTGTGCCTATAACCGTGTGAATGATGAGCCTTGTTGCACCGGCAATACCCTGCTGCATAAAATTCTTCGCGATGAATGGAAATTCAAAGGCCATGTAGTTACCGACTGCTGGGCACTGGAAGATATATGGCTGCGACATAAAGTAATGCCCGATGCTATACATGTAGCCGCTGCTGCTGTAAAGGCAGGAGTAAACCTGGATTGCTCCAATATGTTACAGGATGATTTGCTGAAAGCTGTAGAACAAAAATTGATTACCGAGAAAGAAATTGAACAGGCGCTGATCCCTTCGCTGCGTACACAATTCAAACTCGGATTTTATGATGATCCTTCATTAGTACCGTATCATTCATTGGGTGCTGAAAGTATACACAACACGCACAACATTGAACAGGCGCGCCTTGCAGCACAACAAAGCATGGTGTTGCTAAAGAATGATAAAAATATACTCCCGTTAAAGGCGAATCAATATGGAAGTATATTAGTGACAGGTGCAAACGCTGCATCATTGGATGCATTACTGGGAAATTACCACGGTGTATCTTCTAACACCGTTACGTTTGTAGAAGGTATAACAAAAGCGGCTGGCCCTGCCACAGTAGTACAGTACGACCTCGGCTGCAATGATGTTGACTCGGTACATTTCGGTGGATTGTGGGCTTCGGAGAATAGTGATGTTACGATTGCCGTATTGGGATTAACACCTGTATCGGAAGGAGAAGAAGGTGATGCATTTCTGGCTGCCCATGGTGGCGATAAAGCAGACCTGAGTATACCGGCCAGTCACCTGGTGTTTTTAAAAGCGCTGCGCAAGAAACATCACAAGCCGATCATTGCTGTGATCACTGCCGGAAGCGCGATCGACATCCATGCTATAGCACCGTATGCCGATGCCGTTGTACTGGCGTGGTACTCCGGTGAGCAAGGCGGAAATGCATTGGCAGATATACTCTTCGGAAAAGTATCGCCTTCAGGTAGATTGCCGGTAACATTCTATAATTCCTTCAGCGATCTGCCTGCCTATGATAGCTATGCTGTTAAAGGACGTACTTACCGATACTTTACCGGCAAGGTGCAATATCCTTTCGGCTTTGGATTAAGCTACACGCAATTTGCATACGAGTGGAAGCAAAAGCCAAAGGATATATATAAACCGAAAGATATACTTTCATTTACAGCCACCATAAAAAATACAGGAGCGATGGAGGGTGATGAAGTGGTGCAAGCCTATATAAAATATCCCACTGGCGAACGTGTGCCATTAAAAGAACTGAAGCAATTCAAGCGAGTGCATGTAGCAGCAGGGAGCAATGGAGAGGTTGCACTCACTATACCATTGGAAGATCTGCAAAAATGGAATCTTAAAACAAGCGCCTGGGAAGTTACACCGGGGAAATATACTTTGGTGCTCGGAGGCAATTCGCAGGATGAGAAGTTGGTGCATGTATTTACCGTGAAGAAGTAATTTGTTTCCTGCAGATTAAATGCGAACATATCCCACATCCCGATAGCTATCGGGAACAGATATGCACAGATTATGATAAGAAACGTTAACGGTCTTTTTCATGTTAGAGTAGTTGTTCGGAGGTTAGGGAACTAATTATTAAATTGCAGTATGATCACCAAAGAAGAACTTAAAAAAGAGGTTGATAAATTGCCAGATGACCTGCTTGATGAGGTATTCTCGCTTTTACAGCAAGTGCTCCGCCAAACAAAGGATTCGACAAAGAACATGTCAACTCAGGCATGGGGTAACTGGAAAAAAAATCTGGAACAATTCTCTCCGGATTTTATGAACGATCGCAATCAATCATCTAATCAATCCAGAGAATCTTTTGATTAATGACATACATTCTTGATACCAACATCTGTATCTACATCATAAAAAGGAAACCTGAATCCGTTGTTGACAGACTACAAAAGATGCAATCCGATCAACTGGCTGTTTCTACTATTACCGTAGCTGAATTAGAATACGGTGTAAGAAAGAGTGCCCAGCCAGAGAAAAACCAACTTGCCTTACAAAATTTTCTAATGCCTCTCTCCATTCTAAATTTCGACTTTGCTGCTACATTGGAATATGGCATCATTCGAAGCGAACTTGAGCGAAAAGGAACACCTATAGGTCCTCTTGATCTCTTGATTGCAGCACATGCTAAAAGTTTAGGCCATACATTAGTTACGAACAACGAAAAAGAGTTTAGCAGAATTGACGGCCTTCATATAGAGAATTGGGTGAAATAGTACAGAATATTTCCCGCAGATCTCGCAGATTAGCGCAGAAAACAAATGCATTTTAAATCTGCGTTCATCTGCGAGATCTGCGGGAAACAAATTTGTTTTTACTTTCTGTCTCTCCACCAGGTAGCAAGCAATGATCCTGTTACGTTCATCAGCGGACCAAATATAGCGGGGGCTAATCCCACGGTGGCGATCTTGCCCATTTCGCGGGCTATACCGGAAGCGAGCCCTCCATTCTGCATACCTACTTCAATTGCTATGGTACGGCAATCCTGTTCTTCCATACGAAAGAGTCTCGCAGACCAGTAGCCCAGTATATATCCGGCAGTGTTGTGTATAAGCGATGAGAGGATCAATAGTATACCAATCTGCATCAAACTATCTCTGCCTGCTGCAGTAATGATGAGTATAATAAATCCTATACCACTCATCGATAGCAGCGGCATGGCCTGGTCCAGCCACTTTGCTTTACCTTTAAAAAAATGATTGAACGCCAGCCCTGCCATTACCGGCAGTAATACAATCCTGATTATATCGCCAATCATCTTCCACACATCTATAGCAATGAATTGCCCGGCAAAGAGCTTCATCAACAACGGGGTGAGTAGCGGTGCTAAAAAAGTAGATACCGTTGTGAGTGTAATGGAGAGTGCGAGGTTAGCGCGGGCGAGGTATGAAATTACGTTGGAAGCCATGCCACAGGGAGAGCAACCGATCAATATAACACCAGCCGCTATCTCGGGCGGGAATTTAAAAAGTGTAGCCAACGTAAATCCCAACAACGGCATAATGGTAAAATGATTGAGCGTACCTACTATAACGCCCTTCGGCATGCGTACTACACCAACAAAATCGTGAACACTCATGGCCGTGCCCATACCGAACATAATGATCTGCAACAGAGGTGTAATTAACTTGTCGAGCTTAAAGCCATGCCAGGCTATAAAATATTCCGGGAAATATAGTGCAGCCGTAACCGCGGCCAGCACCATCATGGTATAGGTATATCCCCGCAGAAAGGTATATCCCTGAAACGCTATAGCCATCGCGATGAAAGAAGCAATGAACAGCCAACCGGAAACCGGTGTTTGCCCAAGCAAGAGAAGTATAACTGCCAGTATACTTCCAACCGAAGCCGCCAATAATATATACCGGGAGAAATGCTTATCTGGTTTCGTCATGGTTGTGAGCCGAAGCATTTTATCCTACCAGGTTCTGTTCTTCATAAACGCATCCAGCTCCGAGCGCTTCATCGGCAGTGTACTTTGATTTTTATCCAGCCACTGTAAAAAAGCATCCTTTATTTTATCGCTCCACTGGTTATCGATCTCTCCTGTAGTAAACCTTCCCTCCTTCAACACCGCTATAGCAAATTTATCGCGAAGTGAAAGGAACTCTGCCGTGATGATCACTTTTTGCGCGAGGTGTGCCGGTATAAATATTACCCCCTCTTCTTTGGCCAGCACCAGATCACCCGGCAGTACAATGGCCCTGCCAATTCGTATCGGTGTATTTAATCCTGTGAGTATAACATCTTCCAGATACGATGGATCCCAGTCACGTATCCATGCCTGAAAGCCGGGTATAGCGGCTATACCTTCCGGGTCGCGTGCAGCACTGTTAAAGATAACTCCGTTGCCGGAGCGGGTATAGATCGCATTCGCAAGGTTATCGCCTATCAACGTGCCTCCATCAATCTTGCCAAACGCATCGGCTACATATACATCACCTGTTACCAGGGTTTCAATGGGCCATGCATTGGTATTGCCTGTACGCCCTGCTTTTTTACCGCGCTCCTTTATATTCTTCTCAATATCCGGCCTGCTGGGTATATACATCGCTGTAACAGCGCGACCAGTCATCACGGTAACATTGTGCGTAGTTTTCCAGTTGCCCTCAAACTGGCAATAGTATCCTTCATTCTTCAGCACCAGCCATGCTTCTTCGATGGTAATATTTTTGGCACGTTGTAAAAGCTCGTCCGGTATTTTAGGTCGTCCGTCAGCAAAGCGCTCGCCTTTCCATTCGGAGGTGAGGAAAACAAGCTCATCGCGGGGAATGGTTTGTGCTTTGGCAGATACAAAGCCGCTAATTAAAAATGCAAAGATAAAAGTCTTTCGCAGGGCAAGTTGCATATATAGTCTGGTATAGTGGGTTGTAGTATATATACTTATGGCGTTTGAGCGGCCGTCCAGAGCGGACGTGAAATACCGTTGAGGTCGTATACAATTTTTCCTTCGCGAAGCGTCAGCTCACATTCCAGTTTTTTGGTGCCGTACATTTTATTTCCACCGGAATCAATAAATCCAAAATTTCCCTCACGCAAAGTGAATACGGCTATATCTGCTGTTGCTCCGACTGAAAGATGACCAAGCTCTTCGCGATGAATGACCTGTGCCGGACTCCATGTAGTGCAGCGGATAACCTGTTGCATACTCATGCCCATGTTCAGAAACTTGGACGCTACATTGAGTAAATCTTTCATGCCGGCATTCACGCTCCCGGTATGTATATCGGTACTGATCGTATTAGGAAAGAAACCATTTTTAATAGCGGGTACTGCCTGTGAGAACAGGAAGCTTCCACCGCCATGACCTACATCGAAAATGATTCCGCGTTGTTGTGCTTCCTTTACAAAGGAAAGTATATTTCCCGCGCCATCGGTAATGGGAATCCTTCCGGCAACACGTGCAAAGGCATGGGTAAATATATCTCCGGCACGAAGATGCTTTTGCAATAACTCCTGCAGGGAAAGCGGTGGTATATGTCCACCGAAATCTATCATTACCGGGATGTGCGCTATATTTCCGGCTGCTACAGCACGATCAACTGGTTCCCATTCACTACCGGAATAATGCGCTACTTTTATACCAACTATATCGCGATGTTGCTGGGCTACGAGAGCCGTCATGCGGGCATCCATATCGGCCAGGTTCTGTTCATACGGGCCGCCCCGCATACCTTCACCCACTATATTTAGAAATGACAGCACACGCGTTTTGGCTACACGAATGGTTTGATCGCGAAATACGGTATAATTCTTCCATCCCGCTCCGCCAGCATCTACCACGGTAGTAATACCACAGCGAAAAGTAAATCCATCCGGTGGCAAAGCTTCCAATCCATTGCTGAGATAATGATCGGGTAATGTTCCATAAAAATTATGTGAATGAAGATCGATCAGACCCGGGGTTATATACATGCCTGTGGCATCAATCACCTGCAAGGCTTTTGAAGCATCGAGCTTCTTTCCAATAGCAACAACAGTATCTTTACTGATCGCTATATCCATAACAGCATCGAGTCCGTTCTTTGGGTCGATCACATGCCCGTTGCGGATAAGGATGCTATACGATTGCGCATACAATTGTGTACTCAACCCTATACCTATACTTACCAGATATAGTATATACCGGAAAAACCTGTACGATCTTCTCATATTGATCACCGCTATACAGAAGCTTTCATCAGTGCATCACGCAGACGCGTGGCCACAATTCGTTCCTGTCCGGGAACCAACATCCATGTAGTAATGCTGACAGCGTTAGCGCCACCTCCTGCTACTTCGATAGACGGGTGGCCGCTGCGAAGTTTTTCCTTCAACTCATCGCCCGAGATCCTGATCTGCTTTACATCCCACGATATGTTCAACGTAGGAATGTGATTGGCAATGGGTGGCACATCGATCTTTACCTGTATACCCGCTATACTTTTTATAGAATCGTGAACCGTGTTGATCTGGCGCTCCCACAATTTCCAATCTTTATCATGATCGCGGGTGAGGTACAACTCGAGAGCTACCAACATGCCGAGTATCTCTTCCTTGTTTACTTTCATACCGCGGCCTACTGTGTTGCCACGGGGAGGTGCGCTTAACCGCGCAGCCGCTATATATTCTTTTTTACCCAATAGCAAGCCGGCACTCTGCGGGCCTCGAATACCTTTTCCACCGGAGAAGCAAACCAGGTCGAAACCCATGCGGGTATATTTCCACAAGTTTTCTACAGGTGGTACATCGGCAGCGCAGTCGTTCAATGTTGGTATACTATATTTCTTTGCTACTTCTACAAATTCTTCTGCGCGAATCTTTCCTTCCAGGTTGTTGGCGTTTACAAAAAACAGCAGCGCTGTTTTGGGGTTGATGGCTTTCTCCAACTCGGCCCGGGTCTCTACAAACACTACTTTCACTCCGCAGTTTCGTATAGCATGTGCGTAAACTATATCATGCGCTTTTTGCATGATCACTTCGTTCTTCATGCCGGAGCCTTCAAGATGCGGAATCATCGCAGCTTTCTTTTCGTCCATGCCGCTAAGTATACCGGCTGTTGCCAATGTAATAGCCGATGCTGCGCCTGATGTTACCGTGGCAGCTTCACATTGCAACAGGGAGGCTATACGTTCGCCAACCTTGTCCTGCAGTTCATCCAGCAATACAAATTCATGCGAAGCATAGCGTATTGCATCTACTACTTCTTCCTGCATGAGAGAGCCCGTCATAAAAGTATAGGTGCCGGCAGCGTTGATAAACGTGCGCACACCGAGCTCTTTGAAATAATCGCGATAGTCGGAAGCACCCGCACCAGCCAGTGCCTGTATCGGTGAAGCTCCTGCTGCCAGGCCACCCAGTATTGGCCATGTAGAAAATTGTTTTAGTATATCTCTGCGCTTTGGCATTGTTGTAATCTTGTTGATGTAGACTATATTTTTCGATTCGGACAAAGGTCTTCACGGTCCCTGCCCCAAACCCAGCAAGGACTCATGAAAACCCGACAGAATAAACACATTGCTTTCCCGTGAGAGGGGAAAATTTTTATACGATGGCGATGCAGTCTATCTCTACAAGCGAATCGCCTGGCACACCACCGCCTACCCCTACCGTTGTACGCACCGGTGGTTTCTTGCCGAACCTTCCGCGATATACTTCATTCATCGCCTGATAATCTTTGATATCGTTGAGGTATACATTTACCTTCACTACCTTATCCATGGATGAACCGGCATTCTTCAACTCTTTTTCCAGTTCATCCAGCACGTGAGCCGTGTGCGCTTTGATGTCGCCTTCAAAGTGTGCGCCTTTACCGGCAATGAACACAAAGCCGCCATGCTTTACCGCTCCGGAAAACAAGGGCACTTCCTGATCATCCTGTATATTAAATACTTCTTTGTTGTCGCTGTTTTTGGCTTGAGCCACGAGGCCAAGTCCCAGCACACCTGCGAACGATGCTGTGAGCTTCTTCAGCATGCTTCTTCTTTGTTCCTTCATGTATCGGTTGTTAAATGTATATCGTGCTATATATAGTATACTTTTGCATTACTCTTTATCCCACCATATCCGGGTAAGAAAATCATCGGCACCCTGGCGATTGATGGCAGCAGCATACGAAATGGAATTCAGCGTCTGTTCACTCACCGGGTATAAAAATCTCCGGAATATCTTTCCCCCCGTTGCATTTCCCGGATAGTTATTCGGTACAAGTGCCGGGTACCCTGTGCGCCTGTAATTCGCAAATACCTCCTGCGCATCCGGAAAAATGCTGAACCAGAACTGAGTATATATCTGCTCCAGTTGTTCATCGAAAGTGCTGCCGGTAAACTGATGAGCGGCCACGTATGTATCAATGTCATCGGAGGCAATAGTACCGCTCACTCCGCTGATAAGATCCCATTGTTGCATCGCTTCGCGAATTGCCTTTTCATAAAGTACATCCGCTGTTGCTCCGCTATACCAGTTACGCAGTGCCGCTTCTGCCAATAGAAAATACGATTCGGCAGTGGTAAACAACAATACCGGTGCGGCTATACGCAATACCGTAGTTTGTTTGGGCTCGGAGTATGTTACAAAATCAGCCGGCTTGCCACCGCTTATATTCGAAGGCATACCTTTCTGTATGGCGGGAGAATCATCGGCAACACCATTTACATATACCACGGCTATTACCGGGAGACGCGGATCGTTGTTGCTCTTGAGCGAGTCGATAAATACCTGTTGATATTTACCACCCTCGGTATTCGAGAATCCATCGGCTTTTATATAGTCATCGTTCAGCATACTGAGTGCTACCGGATTTTTATTGATGTCCTGACCGGAGCCTACATAACTCATCTTCGCTATATCGGCAGCATCGAGTATAACACCACCGGCAATGGCTTTCGTTACCCATGCCTGCGCATTACTGGCATCCACTTTCGTCATGCGCATACCCAGGCGCAGCATGAGTGAGTAGGCAAACTTTTTCCATTGTGCCGGACTGCCGCTATATATCTGATCGGCCGAACCAAAGGTAGTGGCATTGGAAGCATCAAAACTTTGCGCCGCTTCTTCCAGTTCTTTCAACATATCGGCATAGATAGATTGTTGCGTATCATATACCGGTTGAAATACGGACTGGTTATAGCCTTGTCCTGCTTCGGTATAGGGTATATCTCCGTAGAGGTCGGTGAGTCTGCTAAAACAGAACACACGCCATATACGCGCCACGGCATAGAGATTTACCTGGCTCGGATCATCTTTTACCGCCTTGATCACTTCACCAATCTCGTTGATTTGAGTGGGATACGACAGATTAAAAACAGAAGCCGACTGCGCTCCCTGTGACGCCACATACTTGGAACCAAAGCCTGCCACATCATTATAGCTGGTAGTATATTGCATGGTGCCCAGCAGCAATGCTTGTGTATTGCCGGAGTAACGCACGCCATCGTATTGCGCTTTGCTAAATATATACTGCGGTGTTGCTTTGGATACAGCATCGGGATTGGTGTTGATCTCATCAAAGTTACGGTCGCAACTTTGTATAAGTAGAAGCGCGAACATCAACAACGGTGCGGTGGTATAGTGTTGTATGGAATGTTTCATAATTCGTTTCATTTTATAGGTCAGAACTTCAGCATCAGATTTATACCATACGAACGGGTGCGTGGCAACCCGATGGATTCTATACCCTGCGCGGGACCGTTGGTGAGACTCTGCTCCGGATCAAAGTTATCCGTCTTCTTATACAAGGTGAGCAGGTTTCTTCCTACAAAAGCTATACTGGCGGATTGCATTCGCAGGAATTTCAACTTGGATACCGGTATATGATAGGTAAATATTACCTGGCGCAGTTTTACAAAGCTGGCATCGTGCACAAACAATTCGGTATAGCGATTCAGGGTGTTATAGTAATCGCTGCGCAGGTTTGATACCGGTATAGTTCTCGAAAAGCTGTCGCCTGTTTTGGTAACACCAGTCAGTACCAGACCATCTTCTCTTCCTGCCAGTGTTGACTTCAGCAAGCCGAGACGTGTGGCATATACTTCCATGACAGAAAAGACTTTGTTGCCGAATTTTCCATCCACCAGGAAGTTGAGTGAGAAATTTTTATAGCGGAAGTCATTGGAGAAACCCATTGTGAGGGGCGGCACACCTTTGCCCAGCTCCTGGTTAATATCCGTCTGTGCCGGCAAACCGGAATTTGTATCGAACACAATACGTCCCTGATCATCGCGTAACATTCTGTAGCCATAGATTGCTCCATACGTATGTCCTACGTTGTTGTTGATATAGGCATTTCCATTGGCAGAATTACCGAGTGACGATGTACTGATACCATCTGCGAGCTTGAGCACTTCACTTTTATTATAGGCAACGTTGTAGCTGGTGTTCCAGGTAAAGTTCGGAGTCTTTACCGGTGTAGCGGTGAGTAGCACTTCTATACCTTTATTATCCAGTCGGCCGGAATTAAGTATAGCGTAGTTATAGCCGGAGGTATTGGATATAGGCACCCGCACAATGTCATCCGTTGTTCTGCGATTATATACTGTAAAATCTAACCCGAGGCGATTATCCAGCATTTGCAGGTTGAAGCCGAGTTCGGTAGTAGTGGATGTAAACGGCTTCAGGTTTATATTCGTGATGGCCGTGGTTCCATCGGATTGTGTAGTAACATTCTGTAATGGCACGGAACTGGCACTGGGCACACTGCTATAGGTTAAGTTAATGGCATACGGATCAGGCCCGCCACCACCAACCTGTGCCCACGAAGCACGTATCCTCGCCATGCTAAACACACGCGGCAACGAAACAGCATCGGAGAGTACAAAGCTGGTTCCTATACTCGGATAAAATATACTGTTGTTCTTCATGCTCAGCGTAGAGAACCAATCCTGCCGGCCGGTAGCGGTAAGGAATATCAAACTCTTATAGTCCAGATCTACTGAACCAAATACCGAGTTGGTTGTAATGCGGCCGGTATAGGGAATGGCTGATGAGGTAGCCAGGTTGGTAAAACTATAGAAGTAAGGTTGTATATAGTTTTTACCGGAGAAATTTACCTGCCTGTTTTCAAACTTGCGTCCATTGGCACCGGCCAGTACCGATATACCAAAGTGCTCCGCTACGGTTGTTTTATAGCTGGCAGTAATCATGGCATTGGTTTCTGATACATCCGATTTTATACCGGCATATTCACCCAGCGGAGTATAGAGCGTACCCGTAGGCAGAATGTTGCTATAGTTATAATTATAGAAGTCGCGGGTAATGATACCTTTTACGGTGAGGTTCTTGAGTATATCGTATGCTATAGAAGCCTGACCGATAAACCGGTTCTTCGAATCGCTCTCCTTAAATTTATTTACTACGAAGTAACTGTTACTCGCAATCGCGGCATCGTTCCAGATAACTTCGTTGCCTTTAGCATCGTAACCCGGGCTAAGCCATCGTACATCAACGGTATTGGCTACTTCATACGGAGTCCAGTTCGGATTCGCCAATGCATCACCGGCACTGGCACGATTGTTCGCGCTCTCCAATGAATATTGCACTACCGATTCAACACGCAACCGGTCGCTCAGCTTGGCACTGATATTCAGGTTCGCGGTTTTACGATTATACGTGCTGTTTGGAAGTATACTTTTACTATCCAGGTCGGCCAGCGATAAACGATATAGTATAGCTTCGTTGCCACCGGCAAAAGCCAGTGTGTTGGTAAACGTTGATCCCGTCTGGTAAAAATTCTTCAGGTTATCTTTTTGTGCCGTATAGGGATGGTTCTTTCCATCAGCTGCTACATAGTCTGTAGATCCATTGATCTTTGCACCAAACGATCTCCGCCCGGTTGCTTGTGCCTGTGCAAGTGTTGTAGGCATTACACCGCCATCGCCCTGACCATATTCATATTGAAAATCCGGGAACACAGATATTTTCTCCAATGTATAGGTCGAATTATACTCGATGCCTATACCTTTCTGTGCTCTTCCCTTTTTAGTGGTGATGAGTATAACTCCGTTGGCCCCGCGTGATCCGTATAGCGCAGCAGCCGTCCCTCCTTTCAACACCGTGATTGATTCTATGTCATCCGGATTGATCGCTGCTATACCATCGCCACGATCTACGTTGCTGGTTATACCGTTGGGTGTAGCACTGCCTCCCGGAACACTGTTATCGATCGGCATACCATTGATTACATATAGCGGCTGACTATTCCCTGTAACAGAACCATTGCCACGAATAACCACGCGACTCGATCCGCCCGGACCGGTAGATATACCGGTAGCATTTACCCCAGCAATTTTACCCGTCAGACTATTGGCCACGTTGTTCTCGCGCGCCTGTGTAAACTCTTCGCCTTTCACTTCGGTTACTGAATAGGCTACCGATGTTTTTTCTTTTTCTATACCTAACGCAGTTACTACTACTTCGTTGAGCGATTGTATTTCCTGCTCCATCGATACATCTACAGTAGTTTGTGTCGATACCGGCACTTCCTGTATAGCATACCCTATAAAGGAGAATACCAGTATACCACCTTCGTCCGGAATGGTAAGTATATATTTGCCCTCTGCATCCGTTGTAGTACCGTTAGCCGTTCCTTTCAATAACACATTTACACCCGGCAGCGGAAGTCCATCATCTTTCGCAGTAACCGTTCCTGAAATTTTCAGCAGCGGAATCATTGCTTCCGTTTGTGATGATTCTTCCTGTACCTCGCTCTCTTCTGTTTCCGGATATACTCCTGTTTTTTCGGTACGATCGGAAAATATAGAGTACTGGCGTTTGTTGATTCGCTTATAGCTGAGTCTTGCACCTGCCAGTACTTTTTCCAGCAGTTCTTCCAATGTATAAGTACTATAATCGAGCAGCGACAATGATATACTTTTGTCATTGAGTAGTCCTTCACGATACGCAAACTTTACATGATAACGGGTTCTGATCTGATCAAGCGCATCTTTGAGGCTGATGTTGCCATCCTCGAACGGAATGGTTGCGCGCTGATTTTCCTGCTGCGGCTCGCGCCTCGCACTATAGGCATTGGCATAGTGCTGCCCGAAACACTGGGGAGAAAGGTTGAGTGCAATAACCAAGAGGAAGAATCCTCTCAGCAAATGTGAGTCGAATTGTTTCATAGTATTTGGGTTAGGTAAGATGTCGTCTGTCTATGGCATATATACTCTAGCGTTTGGTTATAATAATTTCGTTGCCCGCCTCTTCCATTCTGATACCAAGCGTGGATGAAACAAGTGCCAGCAATTCCTGAACACTGGTTACGCTGATCTCTCCTTCGATCTTCAGGTTCATCAGCTCCTGGTCTTCTACATTGATCGCGTAACCGTAATTATCCTGCAGTGTCTCTGCTATATCATTGAGCGAAGGATCCATAAAGGTTATCTCGCGCACCGTCCAGGTAGCGATCTTGTGCGGACGCACTAATTTTTTACGGGTAAGAAGTTTTGATCCGGCATATTCTACATAATCACCCGGGCGAAGTACAATGCCACCGGAAGCGACTGAAGACGGATCGATATAGTTTACTTCGATCTTGCCGCTAATCAGCGCTATATTGGTTTTATTCCTGCGGCTCTTTACGTTGAAGGATGTGCCCAGCACCTGTATATCTATACCGGGACTGTGCACTATAAACCGATGGCCCGGAAGAATGTTGGCGGTATCTTTATTGATATGGTTTACATCAAAATAAGCTTCACCTTTTATCCACACTTCGCGTTGTGATTCTCCATTCCAGTTTCCTTTATATACCAGTTCGGAATTTCCATTGAGCATTACGATCGACTGATCGGGCAGTGTAATGGCTTTTACTTCGCCAAAGGCTGTTCGCACTGTATGCTTGCCATGGCCGATCACCGTAAAGAGTATAAAAGCACTGACGGCCACTAATGCCACGGCTGCTGCCACGCGCATATATACCGGTATATGAAAAGTTCTGGTTTTAGTAATGGTTTCGCGATGAATGGTAGCATCGATGCGTTTCCATATATCTTCGCGATGTGCTTCGTTGGTAAATGTTTGCTGACTCCTGTATACCCGAATGATCGCGGCTGCTTCGCGCACTACAGTTTCTTTCTCCGGATGTTGCCTGAGAAACGTTTGCCAGAAAGCATTTGCTTTCCGGTCGGGCCGGATAACCCAGTGGATAAAGAAATCATCTTCCAAAAAATCCGAAGATGTATAGTGCGTATAGTCGCGGTCGGTCATAGATAAATACTGAACTGTTTTGAACTGAATTCAATCCTATTAGACCTGAACGCGCGGAATTATCCCTTCCTACCTCAATATTTTTTAAAATAAATTTCAAACGTAAGAAACACACACATCACAAACGCTATATCAAAATAACACGGGCACACCAGCCGGTGTGTTATAGGTATAGAAATGTGAACTATATATAGTAGAGGGTACAACGAACCGGGAACATCTCTGCATAAAAATGAGATGCGGCTTCAGGACTATACAAACTGAATACTAATAATTGAATTAGCTAAACGGGCGTGGCTTCACGAAGTGCAGCATTCCGAAATATACTTTCCAGTATATATTCAGCCATTCCTATACTGATCAAGCCTAACGATTGCTGTACGCTCTCCAGGGCTTTGTATAGTAATTTATAGGCTGAATTAACGTGAATGGCCATTATATCGGCAATCTCTTCATACGATAGTCCATCGTAGAAGCGCAGGTATATAATTTCCTGCTGGCGTGCCGGCAGCGTGTGCAGTACTTTGCGGATAGTCTCTTGCAAGGCCTGCTCCTCTTCATTCAGAATAAGCTGATTGTCGTACGATACTTCGAAGGGTATAGAGTCGTCTTCTTCCTGAATGGTAAAGAAGCGCGATTGTGTTTTCAACTTGCGAAAAAGAATATTCCGCAGCGATTTATAGAGATAATTCTTGACCGAGAGTGGTTCTCCCAGGTTGTTGCGATTTGTCCACAGTCGCACAAACAAATCGTGAATACAGTCTTCTATCAGGTCTATATCTCTGGTAAATTTATAGCCATAGTTATTCAGCAGACTATAATACGCATGGTATAAACTGGTGTACGCTTCCCAGTCACCCTTCTTGAAAGAATGCCAAAGTATACTATGCTGATCCTGGTGGAGACTCATGCGTTTATAGGAGGCTATAGGTAAAAGGCTTCCTATAAAGAAAGAGAATAAATATGAAAGGATAACTATATTCTGCGAAATTACTTTGCATTTATAGGCAAGCAATCGTTTTTCCGCTATAGCTTGTCGGCATATATAGTGGTGTGCGTGGAAGCACGCGGCACCAGCACCGAAGGTATAACGATCTGCTCATGCTTTACATCCTGCTTTTTTTCCAGTGCCTTAAAAAGTAGTGTAGCGGCTGCTTTGCCCATTTCAAACGCTGGTTGTGTAACGGTTGTAAGTGAAGGGTTGAGCAACGCTGCAATCTGCAAATGTGAAAACCCGATGATCTTTACTTCTTGTGGTATCGCTATATGCAATGCGTGGCACACGGTATATACCTGCATGGTAACTTTCTCGATAGAACCGATTATTCCGTCCGGGCGATCGGGTTGTTGCAGTATATCCCGCAGCAACGCAAGATTCTCCTCTTCCTTGTCTGAGCAATATATTACACGCACATCCAGTCCTTTGTCGCGCAACGCCTGTTCATATCCATCCTGCCGATGGTGTGTTATTGCCAAATCACCGCGCATCGCCAGAAAAGCAATTCGTTTGCATCCCTGCTCTATCAGGTGTTTGGCAGCTATATATCCGGACTCATAATCGTTTGTTACTACACGTGCAGTCTCTATGGCTTCGCACACACGATCAAAAAAAACGAGCGGCACTTCGCTGGTATATAGATCGCGTAAATGTTCATGCTGTGCATTACCGCCTACTACCGAGATCAGTACACCATCTACGCGGCCATTTCTGCATTCGCGAATAATAGACTGTTCTCTTTTTATATCTTCATGTGTAAGATATACCATGGTGTGATAGCCCTTCTCCTGCGCTACCGATTCTATACCATTAATTGCTACCGAAAAAAAACTATCGGCCACTTCGGGTAAGACTACGGCTATATTTTTACTCTTGCCTTTCTTCAGGCTGCTGGCATAAGGATTCGGTATATAATCGAGCCTGGCTGCATACTCAAATACTCGCGCTTTTGTTTCAGCGCTGATCTCATGACTATCGCTCAACGCTTTTGATACCGTTGATACAGCCAGGTGTAAATCTTTCGCAATTTTCTTGATCGTAACACTCATGTAACCCGCAGTAATTATCTATATAAGATACGAAAATAAAGGGACAGACGCGAAAACGGTTTCGTAAATAAGCCGCTTCAAATCATTGATCAGGCCAATATTATTCACCAAGTTCGATATGTGTATCCGTTCAGGAACCATTCCAGTTTTTCCGACTAAAATTAAACAAATCAAATTATGAAGCAGCAAACTGAGAGCAATCCATTATCAAACCTGGATGAGTGGGAAGATGATTTGTTACGCAGATATCCGGATCCGGAATCAATCGCCAATCAGAAATCTGTAGAAGAGTATCGCAATTATGAAAATCCGGAGAGAGATACTGTTCGCGAGTTTTATAAACTCAATCATACTTACCAGACGTATGACTTTGTATTGGAGAAAAGAAATAATTACCTGCGCTTCGATAAAAAGGAAATGCCGATCTGGGCAGCGTTTGATTTTCTGAATCAACTGGTAGATGACTCTGATCCCGATACTGATCTCGATCAGATGCAGCACCTGCTACAAACTTCTGAAGCTATACGGGCCGATGGTCATCCGGACTGGATGGTGCTGGTAGGCCTTGTACACGATATGGGGAAAGTATTGTGCCTCTTTGGTGAACCACAATGGGCTGTAGTAGGCGATACATTCCCGGTAGGCTGTGCGCACTCGGATAAAATTGTTTACGCTGAGTATTTTGATGCCAACCCGGATTTTCACAACCAGCGGTATAATACCAAGTATGGTATATATGCACCGAACTGTGGCTTGCGTAATGTACACATGTCTTGGGGACACGATGAATATGTATACCAGATGATGAAAGACTATCTGCCGGAGCCGGGACTATATATGCTGCGCTACCATTCTTTCTATTCACAGCATCGGGAGAATGCCTATAATCATTTGATGGACGATCACGATCACAAGATGTTCAAATGGGTAAATCTGTTTAACCCGTACGACTTGTATTCGAAGAACCCAACGCCTCCGGATTGGAAAGTACTTCGTCCATATTATGAAGACCTCGTACAAAAATATCTGCCGGCTACGCTGAAGTTTTAGCGTACTGATTTTTATAGCAGATACCCAAACCCTAACTATATATTCCTGTGATGCCCGAGGCGGAAGATGTTGAACTGATCCGAAGCATAAAGCGTGGTGATCCACGCGGGCTGGAGCTTCTTTTCAGAAGACTATATCCGCGACTATATGCTTATGCGCAGAAGTTCCTGCACGACACAAACGATTCGGAAGAAGTGGTGCAGGAACTTTTCTATACTATATGGAAGCATCGCGAGCGGCTTGATGAAAAGCAATCGCTGAATGCATACCTCTTTACTTCTGTTAGAAACCGCTGTCTTAACCTGCTCGAAACAAAAAAGAATCGCTCACGCCATGCTGAGCTTTTGTGGTTTATGTATGTGCAGGAACGCACCGATAATATAAACTCCTATCATACCCTGCTGGCCAAAGATCTGGAAAAAGATTTTAATACTGCGCTGGAACATTTACCCCACGAGTGCCGGAGGATATTTGAACTAAGCCGCTTTGAAGGACTGAAATACCAGGAGATCGCCACCCGCCTGAATATATCTATCAAAACCGTGGAGACACAAATGTCGCGGGCACTCTCCAAACTCCGCCTGCAACTCCGTGAACACCTTGCAACCCTGGTGGTATTGCTCGGGCTATACCTGTAATTGTTTCCCGCAGATCTCGCAGACAAGCGCAGATTAATGCAATTAACATCGAACAAGGAATATCGATCAACGAATGTTGAAGTATAAAAAGTCCGGAGAAGATGTACTGGTATATATATATCTGCGTTAATCTGCGAGATCTGCGGGAAAAATGGCTGTTTATTCTGTGCTAATCCGTGAAATTCCGTGGGAAATATTTGAATATCGAGCAACGAATGCTGAAGCTGGAAAGTCCGGAAGCATTTCCTGTTAACGATTAACCCGTAACGAATACAACTGCTAAATTTTCTCACTATCCTGTCAGGGGAAGACCTTCCGCGCCTGTATTACTGGCATGACACCGATAGATCAAACGTCCCAGGATATGAAGGAACTTATCCTTCGATTTCTGGAAGGGCACGCTTCTGAAGAGGAAGCTTCGCGCCTGTTAGCCTGGTTACAGGAAAACGAAACCAACCGTATATACTTTGATGAGCTCAATACAGCCTTTCAAAGTTCTGTAACACTCAACCGGGTAAATCACCAGATGACAGATGATGCCTGGAAAAAACTTGCCACGGCTACGGGCGCTGAGAAAAATACCGTACGCCCAGGCCGCTCCATCACCTTTACGGTACTAAATATAGCGGCCTCTGTCTGCCTGCTTATTATGGCCGGAGCTCTGCTGGTATATAATTTACCACACCACGCGATTGTGCGCCACGATACCATTGTGCGCACGGCCTCGGGTAATAATACGCGTGTTGTTTTACCGGATGGCTCGGTGGTATGGCTCAACCTCAACAGTACATTGGAATATCCCGCAGAGTTTGGAAGCGCATCGCGCGATGTAGTATTGAAAGGTGAAGCGTTCTTCGATGTGCGCAAAGGTTCTAAACCTTTCACGGTAAAGACTGACGACATCCTGATCAGAGTAAAAGGTACACGCTTCAATGTACAGGCCTTCAAAAACGACCCCACTATAAAAACGACACTGGAAGAAGGCAAAGTAGAACTGCACGTGAGCGGTAAAAACAAAATATACTCCATGGCTCCGGGCGACCAGGTTGTATTTAATGCCGAGCGCAAAGAAGTAACCATGCAGCGCGTTGATCCATCCAATTTTACTGCGTGGAAAGAAGACCAGCTTGTGTTCGACAATACTCCGCTAAATGAGATCATCTCCAAACTGGAGAACCGGTTTCGTGTATCGATCTCTATTAACGAACGACTCGCCAAACGCGAACGCATCAGTATGACGATTGAAAATGAAAATCTCGATGAGGTGCTTGATCTGATCCAGCTTTCATCGCGACTGAAAGTGAGAAGGGATAAGAACACGATTGTTTTGTTTGAATAAGACTATATATATACCTATAGAAGCAACCTATCAAAACCTGATTATATATGACAAACTTTTACCGTGTACGCCCAACGCCTCCAGCTGTGCCCTGGCACCATCGCTTGCCGGGTATTGTCTGGATCGTATGCCTGCTCTCCGTCTTTCTATCGAACAACCTGCTGGCAGAACATGTCCATCAGGCTGCTCCGGTCATTGAGCTCGATCTGAAAGATGCATCACTCAAGATGGCCATCCGAGAAATTGAACGCCAAACCGACTATCACTTTGTGGTGAATGATAGTCGATTGAAGACAATCAAAAAGAATGTTACGATTTCCATCCGCAGCGAAAATATAGAAGAGATCCTCGCGCTGGTGCTGGAAGGAACCAACATCACCTACAAGATCAAAAAGAAACAGATCACGCTTATACCACCACCGGCCGAGCTGCACATCAGTCCGCTTACTACAACAGGCGGTGGCTCTTCTGCCATGCTGGTGCAGGCACGAAAAGATCTGATCTTTACCGGTATACTTCGTCAGGATATAGTTGTGAAAGGCGTTGTTCGCGAAGAAACCGGAGAACCACTTCCGGGTGTAAGTGTTCTGGTGAAAGGTTCTTCTATAGGAACAACTACCGATGCCAATGGAGAATTTTCGCTGAACGTTCCTTCCGGTGAATCGATCCTTGTATTCAGCTTCATCGGGTTCACTACGCAGGAAGTTGCCGTTAACAATCAGACATCACTGAACGTAACACTTTTAGCAGATACACAAACGCTCACCGAAGTAGTTGTGGTGGGATATGGTACACAAGAGAAGAAAGATGTTACCGGTTCTATTTCAGCCATTAAAGGATCGGACATTGAAAATTTACCTTCCGGTGGTGCACAGCAGGCATTGCAGGGAAGAATGGCCGGGGTAAATATAGTGCGAAGCGGTGGCGCCCCTGGCAACGCAGGCTCTATACGCATTCGCGGTATAGGTACAGTGGGCTATGCAGACCCGCTGATCGTGGTGGATGGTGTACCAACCAGCAGCACCATGAACGATATAAATCCCAATGATATACAGTCGATCGATGTTTTGAAAGATGCTTCTGCTTCTGCGATCTACGGAACACGTGCTGCCAACGGTGTGGTACTTGTTACCACCAAGCGCGGAAAGTTTGACGACAAACTAAAATTTACCGTGAATGCCTATACCGGTATATCTAACCGCATCAAAACAATTGATGTGCTGGATGCACCAACGCTTACGGCACTCAAACACGAAGCCTATACAAATGATGGATTGACTATACCTGACATCTGGAATAACACGCAGTACCAAACACAAAAAACCAACTGGCAGAATGAAGTATTCAAGCAAGGCACTACCAACAATATAGACCTCTCGCTGCGCGGTGGTGGTAAATATTCTTCGTTCGCTATATCCGGTGGTAAATATGATGAGCGCGGTATTATAGGCAAGGCTTACTATAAACGATATACTTTGCGCATCAATACAGATCATAAAGTCAGCGAGCGTTTAAAGATCGGTCAGAGTCTGCAGTTCACCAATACACATGATAATGCTCCGAATACATTGTCAGCACAGGATGGTTTACTCTGGAGTGCTATACGCTTCCATCCGGGTTTACCGGTGCGTAAAGCAAATGGAGAATATAGTTCCAGCTTACCAGGTTTTGGCGACATCAACAACCCGGTATATACGATCGATACACAGGACAAAGACAATACGCGTAACCGTATACTCGGAAGCGCAACAGGCGAGTACCAGGTAATTGAAGGACTAAAGGTAAAAGCAAACCTGGCATTGGATGCCACGTTCGCTGACTTCCGCCAGTTTGAAGTAAAGATCGACAGCCAGTATCGCCAGTCAAACTATAATCAGCTTACTATCTCCAACGATAAAAACTGGTCTTTTCTGCAAGAGTATTTCATCTCATACGATAAACAATTTGGCGCTCATGCCATTGGTTTTGTAGGAGGCTATACTTCACAGACCTATAAAGATATATACTCCAAAGAAGTAGGAAGAGATTTTCCAAGTGAAGATCCATCCATGCGCTATATGTCGCAGGCAGCCACGGTTGTAAACCTGGGAGCTGATAATGGAGGAAGAGTATACACCGCGTTGCAATCCTGGTTCGGTCGCGCCACCTATTCGTACAAAGACCGTTACCTGCTCACCGCTACTTATAGAGCCGATGGTTCATCCAGATTCAGAAACGGTCTGCGATGGGGATACTTCCCGGCATTCTCCTTGGGATGGCGCGTATCGGAAGAAGCTTTCTTCGAGAGTGCTCTTCCCATTGT
>NZ_DATCSD010000319.1:0-4844 GCF_036568665.1 Ohtaekwangia sp.
AATACATGGGTTATACTTCGCACCAAAACAGGCGGTTCATCTTTTCGTTGCCCGAGTGTGCTGATTACAACGGTGCAATCCTGCAACAATAATTGTATATCGCCATACGAAGTAGCATCGCCCTGCACTACTTCCAGTAAAGGACTTGTGATGGTAAATTTCTCCGGGTGTCGAACAAGCGCTTTGCAGGTATATCCGCGATCAAGTAATTGTTGAAGGAGAACAGTGCCCGCTTTTCCGGACGCGCCAAGAACGGCAATTCGTTGATTGTTTTTCATAGATACTCTTTAATAAAACTGGATGAAATAGAAATTGCGCTGTACCAGGATGGATACAGCAAAAGAGTGCATGCATCTAAATTCCATGCGCCCCCTTATAACATCACTATTTTATCAAGAGCATTTGATGGATCAAATATAGTGTTCCCGGATTATCTTCCAAAACCGCCCCGATTTTGTCCCATTCTCTACACTGGAAAAAATAAGTAACTTTACCACCTGATCCATACTATGCAGACAGACGCGAGTATATTCCAAACACTCTTTTACGTGACCCTGGCCGTGGTGGCAGCGCTGGTGGCGGGTATAGTATATCTTATCGGGCGACTGAAGAAAGCAGACAAAATGCGCGAAGGTATTCAAGCGCGTTTCCAGACACTCGAGAATAAAGTTGACAGTTTACAACTGGAAACACTTGAGTCGCGCCTCAACCCGCACCTGTTTAAAAATATACTGAACTCGATACAGTCGCACGCTTACCAAACCTATTTCGCGCTGGATAAGCTGGCCAATGTGCTGGACTATATCTTGTATGAAAGCCGTAACCGGTTTGTTACTCCGCAGGAGGAAATCGAGTTTGCTATGAATCTCATTGAGATCAACAAAGTAAAGGTGAGTCCGTTGTTTGAGTTGAAAGTAAAAACAAAAGTAAACGAAGAAGACGCACTCTATACGCAACGCCTGCTGGCGCCCCTCATCTCTGTCGACCTGATTGAAAATGCATTCAAGCATGCTGACCTGCAAAGTGCCGATGCTTTTATATCGATCGTTCTCGAATGCAAAGACCAGGTGTTTTCGCTTACGGTATCGAATAAAATTTCTTCGAAGACTGCGTTGCGAAAAGAGAAAAGCGGCATCGGTTCAGAAGCATTAGAGCAACGATTAAAGCTGATCTATAAAAATCATTACAAGCTGGATCGCTTCACAGAAGGCGATGTATTCATTGCACACCTAAAGATAAATTTACTTGAACACAAAGCTCAGATGCTTACTGCTCGATGATGAGCTGCCGGGACTCACGTATCTAAAAATGCTGTGCGAACAACTGCCCGAGCTGGAAGTAGTGAGAGCATTTAACAGTCCGGATGTTTTTCTGAAAGAAGTACCTTCACTCGAATTTGATCTTTGCCTGCTGGACATTGAGATGCCGGGAATGACCGGCCTGCATGTAGCCAACCTGTTGCGCGGCAAGCCGGTAATTTTTGTTACGGCTTATAAAGAATATGCAGCCGATGCGTTTGACCTGGATGCAATTGACTATATACGCAAGCCGGTTCAAAAAGATCGCCTGGTACAAGCGGTACAAAAAGCTGTGAAGCGTATAGCAGCTATACCGGCACCAAAAGATTTTGTTCAACTCAATACCGATAAAGGAAAAACGTTACTCTTCTTCGACCAGGTAAGCTATATCAAAACATCCGAGTCAGACAGTCGCGATAAAGTAGTGCAGCTGCACGATGGCACTACGCTTACACTCAAAAATATTTCCTTTGAAAAATTACTGGAGATACTTCCTCCTGCCAATTTTTGCCGGGTAAACAAAAAAGAATTGTTGTCGCTCAAGTCTGTAAATTTTTTCTCGCACGATGAAATCACCACGCACATTTTACTGGCATCGGGCAAGCCACTAACCCTTTCGCTGAGCGAAGCCTACCGACAGGAATTTATCAGCAAAGTGTCGCTGTAGTTTCGTTACATTTTTTCTCCTGCTTGTTACAATATCCGCGCATTCATCTGCACCGTGAGATTTTTACAACGGTCTTCTCTTCATATTTGCCGTGTTAAATCAAAACAGATATTGTGAAACGATCTTTACTCGTATTTGTACTTAGTATTCTTCTCGTGTCGGGAGCGCAAGCACAGACACAGCAGACGCAACAAACACCACCTCGCACCGGTTTTGGCGTGGGCATCTATCCAACCGGAACAGAAACCGGTATAGGCTTCCGTTCGGCCAAAGAATCGCGCTGGGCCATTGATGTGCGCATTACACGCGCAAACTTTTTTACAGAAACAAAAACAGGATCATTGGTAAATGAAGCATCGTTCGTATATCGTGTTGCCTTTTATGAAAAAGTAAGATTTCATATAGGGCTGGGTGCACGTGCAGACTGGAACCTCGATAAAAAACAATCGAATCGTTTTGGTGGCGTTATGCCGATTGGAGTGGAAGCATTTCCGTTTCCTTTTCAACATGCAGGTTTGTTCTTCGAAGCTGCTCCATACTTTACTACCGCGGGCAGTGGCGACAATAATGCGGGCATTCGTACGGTAGCAGGGTTTGTATTTTACTTTCTGAAAAATCACAAAAATGAAAAAATTTAAGAATCTGTTTTTTTATACTGGTATCATTGGTGGTTTCTCAGCATTGGTATACTGGATCATTACAATCGGCACACGCCAGGAAGCCGGCCGGAGTATCGTTATACCTCAGTCTGATCAAAGTGCATTTCACCAGTTTACGCATGCGTTTGCTCAAAGTCTTCATCATCCGCTCGCGGTGTTGCTCGCACAGATCATTACGATCATTATTGTAGCGCGTCTCTTTGGATGGATGTTTCAGAAGATCGGACAACCCAGTGTTATCGGTGAGATCATTGCCGGTATAGTACTCGGCCCTTCTTTGATGGGACTATATTTTCCGGAGTTATCCGCAGCCTTGTTCCCGCCACAATCGTTGGGCAATCTGCAATTTCTCAGTCAGATCGGTTTGATCCTCTTCATGTTTGTTATCGGCATGGAGCTCGACCTGAATGTGCTGCGTAACAAGGCACACGATGCCGTAGTAGTAAGTCACACCAGTATAGTTATACCTTTCTCGCTGGGTATAGGACTTGCGTATTTTATGTACCAGTCGTTTGCACCACCCAACATACAGTTCTCCTCCTTTGGATTGTTTCTGGGTATAGCGATGAGCATTACAGCTTTCCCGGTGCTGGCGCGTATAGTACAGGAGAGAGGTATAAATAAAACACGTCTGGGTTCGATTGTTATTACCTGTGCCGCTGCGGACGATATCACTGCATGGTGCCTGCTGGCGGCTGTGATCGCGATTGTAAAAGCTGGATCATTCGTAAGTGCTTTTTATATTATACTGCTGGCCGGTATATATGTATTCGTGATGCTGAAAGTAGTGCGTCCATTCCTGAAACGAGTGGGAGACCTGCATGCTTCGCGTGAGAATCTCAGTAAATCCGTAGTCGCTATATTTTTTCTTACACTATTGTTGTCAGCGTACGCTACAGAAGTGATTGGTATACATGCCTTGTTCGGAGCTTTTATGGCGGGTGTAATTATGCCGGAGAACATGAGGTTCAAGAATATATTTATTGAAAAGATAGAAGATGTAGCGTTGGTATTATTGCTGCCGCTGTTCTTCGTCTTTACCGGACTTCGTACACAGATCGGCCTGCTTAACGATCCATACCTCTGGCAAATTACTGCGCTTATCATAACCGTTGCAGTAATCGGTAAATTTGCAGGAAGTGCTTTTCCTGCCAAGTTTGTAGGACAAAGCTGGAAAGACAGTTTGATGATTGGTGCATTGATGAATACCCGCGGACTCATGGAGCTGGTGGTATTGAACATCGGTTATGATCTAGGTGTACTTACTCCGCAGGTATTCGCGATGATGGTGATCATGGCGCTGGTCACAACCTTCATGACCGGACCTGCGCTCGATCTCATCAACCGAATCTTTAAATCCGGAGATGATACTATACCGAAGGAAGTAACACATCCTGGCAAGTATAAAATACTGGTATCGTTCGGAAATCCGGAAGGAGGAAGATCATTGCTGCGACTCGCCAATAGTTTTAGTCGTAAGTTAAATGGCAATGCAACCATCACTGCGATGCACCTCTCCCCTGCCAATGAGCTGCATCACTATAACACCGAAGAATACGAGCGCGAAAGCTTTGCCCCGGTAATAGAAGAGTCGCGACAGTTAAATCAAACCATCACAACATTATTCAAAGCATCCAGCGATATTGATACCGATATAGCGGAAGTTGCCAACGAAGGTGATTATGATCTGTTACTGGTAGGGCTCGGACAATCGATCTACGAAGGAAGTTTACTCGGTAAAGTATTAGGTTTTACTACGCGCATCATCAATCCTGACAGACTGATCAATACAGTAACAGGAAGAGAAAAGTTATTCGAAAATTCTCCGTTCGATGAACGCACGCGTTTTATATTAACCAATACTAATGTGCCGGTGGGTATACTCATTGATCGCAAACTGGAAAAGACCGATCGCGTATTTATACCTTTGTTTGATGAACAGGATGCGTTCCTGATTCGTTATGCCCAAAAACTGATACACAACACCGGATCACAAGTTATTATACTGGATGCTGCAGGACAAATTAAAAACACGACTGAAGTAAAAGAGTCAATCCGGGCGATCGAACAGACTGCTCCCAATCATATAACCATGCTAAGCGAGCGCCCGATCGAAAAAGATTTTCTCCAGCAACACGATCTCATGCTCATCAGCCTCGACAGTTGGAAGAAGCAGGTAGAAGCACACAGTGTGTGGCTGAACCATACGCCTTCCACGCT
>NZ_DATCSD010000320.1:0-19338 GCF_036568665.1 Ohtaekwangia sp.
TCAATTCGTGGATTGCCATTATATTTAGCTTGTCATGGCCGTTGAAAGTGAAGCAATATACCCGAACACTAACCTATATACCTCGTGAAAAGAATTAGCAGTATTGATTTTACCCGTGGTTTTGTGATGATCATCATGGCGCTTGATCACGTGCGCGACCTGATCCATGTGGATGCTATTAAGCAAAGCCCAATGGACTTTGCAACCACCACTCCCGTATTGTTCTTTACCCGGTGGATCACGTATCTGTGTGCCCCTATATTTGTTTTCCTGGCGGGTGTATCGGTATATAGGTACCGGAAAAGTAAAAATGATATTGCGGCCACGCGAAAATTTTTGGTAACACGTGGTCTGTGGTTAATCGTGCTGGAATTTACTGTGGTGAATTTCGGACTATACTTCGATTTCGGTTTTCATTTTTTTATTTTTGAAGTGATCGCAGCGATCGGGGTCGGTTTTATTGTACTGTCATTCTTACAAAAACTGAGTATACGTGCCATCGGTATCATCGGGGCTGTAATTGTTGTTGGTCACAACGCACTTCCTGCTATACCATTCAGCGAAGGTTCTGTGATCAAAATGATTTTGCAGCCGCTGTTTGGTCCGGGGTTATTTCCGATCACATCTCAAACCATGTTCTTTGTAGGATATCCTCCTATACCCTGGCTGGGTATCATGTTGCTGGGTTTTACGGCAGGCACACTTTTCGATTTACCAGACGATGTTCGAGTAAAGCGATTTCTGCAACTTGGTGTAGGTGCACTGCTGTTGTTTGTGGTGTTGCGCTTCGTTAATATTTATGGCGACCCTGTGCCATGGTCTGCACAAAAGGATAGTATATATACCTTCCTGTCATTTATCAATATTACCAAGTATCCCCCTTCGTTGTTGTTCTGTTCGGTCACATTAGGTTTCATGTTCCTGATCCTTGCATTCGCAGAACGATTCAGTGGCAAATGGATGGAATTTGTATTGGTATATGGAAGAGTACCCATGTTCTATTTCCTGATTCATTTTTACCTGATCCATTTTACCATGCTTGCCATTCTGTTGTTACAAGGATTTAGCTGGTCGCAACTGGAATTTGCTACAGGAACATTCGGTCGTCCGGCCAATCAAATCAGCGGGTTATCATTGGGTCCTGTGTATATTATCTGGATTGCCATGGTGTTGGCTCTATATATACCCTGCCAATGGTACGGACGCTATAAAGCCGAACATAACTATTGGTGGCTAAAGTATATATAGCATCGTGATAAATAATCTAGGAAGCAGGTATATGAGACGAAAGTTGTCTTTGCCGTGCCTGCTGTATAATGAATATTACAATCAGAATCGTACAGGCTATGCCGGGACCAACCTGACTATAGGGCTTGAATTGTGGAAGGACAGTTCCTGCAAAAGCCGAAAGTAATGCGCTGAATGCCGAGATCATCTTATAGATATGCTCGTAGAGCCACCAGCTTTTAATGCGCGGATATAGCCATAGAAATTTCAGCAGATCGTAAAGGGTTACGAGGGCCAATGCCCCCAGCGTGCTATAGATCACGGTGGGCGACCATTCTTTGCCCTCGCGCAGCGATACAACGTACGCTATACCGGTCGCGAGGGCAAATAAGGCAACGAGCGCATCCAGGTTGCTAGCCTTTCGTTCGCGTAGTCGTACCGTTCGAAAGCCGCTATACCCTACATACCCGGATACGAGCGTAAGCATGAGCAAGAATGCTTGCGACCGGAAGAACAGCCAGCCGAGATACCCGGTGCTGACTACGATACACAGCAGGTATAGGAAATACCTGCCCCAGCGTTTGTGATCATTGCTTCGCCTGCACAGGATGATGGTGACTGCACCAACAATAAGTGCGGCGATGCCGGCCGTTACGTGCAGGATAATGTTTAGAGCGTGTATCATTTTTACGTGAGATTTTTTGCTTTCGGCAAACATGCCTGCCATTTTCTGCGATCACAAGGATTGAGTGACGAAGAAATCTCGCCTGTGACGAAGTGCTTTTGTCACATAAGATTAATTCAGATGAACAGAATCCGGTAAATTTCAGCCATGAATGTAAAGCAGGTGCTCTCAGTAATAGTTCGCAATGTGCTGGGCGTGATTGGTCTTCTGGGGATTCACTATATATCCGATTATTACTATTTCAATCAGCGATCGGGTTTATACCAGGTGTCGCCCTATTTCTTTTTGCTGTTGCTCTATGCCTGGATCGTCTTCCATAACCGTGTGCTGTTTGAAAAGTATTACCTTTCCGGCAGGCGACAACAGTATTTTTTGGTAACATCGCTGGTAATGTTGTTCAGCACCGTGAATATGTACCTGGTGCTATCGTATATGTTTCATGATACCAGTAAACTCCCGAAGATACTGAGCTTCTGGGTATATACTCTTGCAGGATTGGGCGTGTTCGTAATTTTCCAATATATAAAGGAGCAAGAGAAAAGAAGCGGTGCTTTACCGTTGGAAAATAACGGAGCAGCAGTACCCGATGGAGAAGCGATCTCGCACCTGGATTGTATGGTAAATGGCGTGCGTGAGCAGATTCCCCTTGCAGATATACTCTATGTAGAAAGCCTGGAAAATTATATCAAAGTAGTTACGATAAAGAAAAATTTCCTCGTAAGACTTTCGATGAAAGAAGCGGAAGAGCGATTACCCCGCCCCACATTTCTGCGCATCAGCCGGTCGCATATAGTCCATACAATCTATAGTGCTATTACCGATGGAGATATTGTGAAAGTACACGACCGAACCCTGAAGATTGGCAAAGTATATAAACGATATGTAGAAGAAGCCCGACTACAACGCGCATAAACCTTAAACCTGTACTATAAACCGACATAAAAAGCCGCTCCGTTAAGAGCGGCTTCAGACAGATTAAGATTAAAGCATTTTATAGAGAGTATCAGTCTCCAAAAAGCTTGTATCCTACGGAAAATTGCAGGATGTAATTTTTTTGCTTGTAAGAATCCGTAACATCATTTATATCTGAAAATCCTTTAACAAAGCGGAAGGCAAAGTTAAGCTTCATAGGCAGGTCTACACCAATACCTATAGCGGCTCCTACGTCTGATCCTTTCAGTTGGTCTTTCACATCGGTGCTATTGGAACCAACTTTACTTTTAGCAGAAAGCAGCACGCCAAATTGCGGACCAGCATGGAAGCTTAGTATATCATTTACGTTATACCGAAGCAATATAGGTATCGTTACATAATTCAATTTCAGTTTTACGTCACCCGATTTGGCGCCTTGTCCTGAATAAAGTAGTTCGGGCTGAAGACCGAAATGATCTGTAAACATAAGCGTTACATACACCCCGCCATGGATTGATGGCAAGAACCCCGGACTGGAAGTATATCCATTACCTGAAAAGGTTTGATTAGCCAGGTTTAATCCGGCCTTTACACCTCCGCTAAGACCTTGGGCCAATGCACCAACACTTGCGAAGAACACGAAAAGGAGAACAGTTGTAGTTTTTTTCATAGTGTATATATGTTTAGTTAAAGTGGGCCTACAGAAACACAACAACTAACGTACTCTTCTCTGTAAGAAGAGAGCCATGTGAATAAGAGTTTAGGTTAATCTACTGTAATGACAATAATCAATCTTCCGCACAGAGCCTGCGTGATATATACTATAAGATCGGTGATGTATCTAATATACTAAAAAAAACGGCAGATAGAAATAAAGAAATAACGGAATGTTATTGTTGTAACAAGCACTGCCATCATCTGGCACAACATGAAAAAGCCTGATAGTATAAATTCCTATCAGGCTCCCACGCACTCCTTCAATCCATTCTCACAGTATGACTATAATTGACAGGTATTTTAAATTGGTTCTGCAGCAGGAAAATCAACCGGTATCTTCGTCATGACAAAAACATAATTGGTATATATTCTCACGGTAACAAGACCGATCAATTCCATCAGTGCAGCTTCGCTATACCCTTCGTTGAAAAAGTTTTCTACTAATGCAGGATCAGCGGACCCTCTGTTCTCGGTTATTGATTTTGCCAATTGTACAATGGCGTTGAGTTTGGTGTCTGCAACATTTCCTCTGCGAATGTCCAGCGTTTCATCATTGGTAAACCCGCGCATTTTGGCAGCTATAGTGTGTGCAGCCAGACAGTAATCACAATGATTTACTTCTGATACTGCGAGTGCTATAGCTTCGCGTTCTTTGGCAGAAAATGCCCCGTTGTTTAAAGTTGCTTCAAATTCGAGAAAGCCTTTCAACGCAAAAGGCGAATAGCCCATCGTTGCGTAGAGGTTCGGTACTTTGCCAATACGTTTTTTAAGTTGTTCAAAGAGAACTTGTGATTCTGGATTTACTTGCGCTGCGGCAGGAACCTGGATTGTTTTCATGTTCGTATAGTACTTTATTGTTTGTTGCTCAATTACACATAAAAGTATAGATGCGGCTACCCGAAATCATGGACAAAACCGCTGAAGGTTTGGACAATTTCGACAAAGTTGGTTTGTAAAAGAAAAATATCGATCAGGATGCTGGTTCCGGGAGATCAGCGGTGATAGATATACCAGTCATAGGTCGGTTTCTGGATCGTGCTTGTTGTGGAAGCAACGGAAAATTTATCTACAAAGTCTATGTGACAAGGCTGTTAACGGCCGATCTAAACAAATGCCCATCTGCGGGTCAACTCGACTTTTATTTCGAACAATTATCGAGTCATTATCTTCCATTCGCCTTCCGTAATTAACAGCAAAGTAAAAATGAAAATCTATATTCTTTCCCAAACTTTCAGCGGGCGGCCTGCGTTTCATGAAAAGTTGTGGAGAGAAGCCACATACCTACCCCTGAAAGGATTTTTAATTCCCGGATATTTTTCAGCCGGGGTAAATTTTTAAATTAGCAACAACGCAGGCACAGGGTTTAAAAGTCTGACGAAAGCCTGGTTAAATCAATGAACGATATGGTAAGGAAAGTATATGTAGCACTTGCATTGGCAGTAGTGTGTATCAGTCATCTGCCGGTTTTTGCAGAGCGGGTAGAGCTGATGCCCGATGAAGAACAGATCATCGTTTGCAGAAAGATAGCGGAGATCATCACCCACTATAACTATAAAAAAGTGGAGCTGAACGATTCTATCTCAGCTGTGATCTTCAATAACTATATCAAGTCGCTGGATGAGAACCACAGTTATTTTCTTGCTTCCGATATTAAAGGCTTTGGTGCCTATAAGACTACGCTGGACGATGACATCAAGGTGGGCAATCTGCTGAATGCGTTTGCCATCTTCAATGTTTTTCAAAAACGCTATGTAGAGCATCTGCAATATGCGCTGGCCAGTGTCGACAAGAATTTCAACTTCAACGAGAAAGATACATATGTGTATGACCGAACGGAGTTACCCTGGCCGGCATCGCAGGCTGCTATGGATAACCTATGGAACCAGCGCGTAAAGTACGACCTGCTGAATCTGAAACTCGCCAATGCTAACATGGCGCAGAATAAAGAGACACTGAAGAAGCGCTATGAGAGTTTGCTCTCGCAGGTAAATAAACTCTCCAGTCAGGATGTGTTCCAGTCTTTTATGGATGCTTTTACAGAAGCGATCGATCCGCATACACAATACTTCAACCCATCCAATGCTGCTAACTTCAACATTGAAATGTCGCGGCAGGTAGAAGGTATAGGTATAACTCCGGTTTCTGAGAATGAGTATATTACCATTAAAAGTATAGTTCCGGGCGGCCCTGCTGACAAGAGTAAACAACTGAACGTAGACGATCGCATCATTGCTATAGCGCAAGGCGAGTCGGGTGAATTTCAGAATATAATCGGCTGGCGACTGGATAATGCTATAGCACTGATCCGTGGTGCTAAAGGTACTACTGTGCGACTGGAAGTTTTACCGGCCGGCAAAAGTGCGGGTGCCAAACCGAAAGTTGTAGAACTGGTGCGCGAAAAAATTATACTGAAAGATCAATCTGCCAGAAAAGAGATTCGCACATATAAAGCTGCCAACGGCAAGGCTATACGAATTGGTGTGATTTCCATACCTGCTTTTTATATAGACTTTAATGACTATAAATCGGGCAACCCGAATTATAAAAGCACTACGCGCGATGTTAAATTGCTGCTCGATACATTGAAGCAACAGAAGGTAGATGGTGTAGTGATAGACCTGCGTGAAAATGGCGGAGGTTCTTTACTGGAAGCGATCGAGCTGACGGGTTTGTTCATCAAGAGCGGACCGGTGGTGCAGGTGCGTAACGCTATGAACCAGGTGGATGTAGAGATGGATGAAGATAACACCGTTGCCTACGAAGGACCACTCGGTATATTGGTAGATCGCCTCAGTGCTTCAGCATCTGAAATATTTTCCGGTGCTATACAGGACTATGGCCGCGGTATTATTATGGGGACACAAACCTATGGTAAAGGTTCTGTACAAAATGTAATAGACCTTGATGAAATACTCGGTGCACCTGAACGCGATGAAGCCAGTGCGCTGACAAATGAAGTTCCCGGACAAAATTCATACGGACAACTAAATCTCACCATTGCGAAGTTCTATCGCATCAGCGGTAACTCAACACAGCACAAAGGTGTAACTCCCGATATATCTTTCCCTTCGCTGATCCCGTTGGATAAATATGGTGAAGACACAGAACCCGCAGCGATGCCGTTTGATGTTATCGATAAAACGAAATATACCAAGGCTGGCGACCTGACATCGGTATTGCCTCGTCTGAAAAAATTACATGACCAACGTATGGCTACCAGTGTAAGCTATAAATATATGCTGGAAGATATAGCCCTGTATGGTAAACGTGAAACAGGTATTAGCCTGAATGAAACCGAACTTAAAAAGCAACGCGATATAGAGGAGCAGAAAATATTCGATCGCACCAACCAGCATCGTGCTGCATTAGGATTGCCGGCTCTTCAGCGTGGTGATAGTACACCGGTAGATGAAGATATGGACTTTATGATCCTGGAAGCAGGTCAGATATTAACCGACCTTATCAGCCCGGTATAGATCATATATAGCATAGATTTTTTTGAAATGAACACGGCCGTGACTACCCAGTCATGGCCGTGTTGTTATATGGACATCCTGTTTCTTCGTTGTTAATTGTTTGACCAGGCACATTGTTTTCTCCTGATGTTACGGTCATTTTGTAACGCAGAAAGGCTTTGTGAGCCATCTGCAGGACGATTCGAGACAAAGGATGGTAAAAAAACTGTTCGCCATGCAACGTCCCTCGGGGAATTTGCGTCCAATCATAAATTCACCTGGCATGATCAAGAACTACCTCAAAACAGCGCTGCGCATAATGCTGCGGCAAAAGGCATATTCGGCCATTAATATTTCGGGCCTTAGCATTGGTATAGCAGCCAGCCTGCTTATTATATTATATGTAGCGGACGAGCTGAGCTTCGATCGCTTCCACAAGGATGCGGACAGAATATACCGCGTAGTTTTTTTCGGAAGGTTGCAGGGCAACGACTTTACCATGGCAACATCGCCAGCTCCGGTAGCCGAAGCCATGGTGCAGGAAATACCCGCAGTAGAAAGCTCGGTTCGATTCGGAATTTGGCGAACCATGCCTATGAGCTATGGCGATAAGAATTTTACCGAAGAGTATATGGCGGTAGCGGATTCCAACTTCTTCGACTTCTTTACTTTTCCATTGGTGTCGGGTGATGCTGCCACAGCGTTGAAGGGTACCAATAAAATCGTGCTGACACAGTCTACAGCAAAACGCTACTTTGGAGACGAAAACCCGATCGGCAAGATTATACTTCGCGGCTCCGAAAAAACTGCGACCGAAGTTACCGGAGTAGTGCAAGATGCGCCTTCCAATTCGCATATACGTTTTGATATGATCCTCTCCGGTGAAACGTGGGATTACCTCAGATCCAATACACAGTGGACTTCCAACAATATATATACCTACTTCAAACTGCGCAGCGATGGCGACCTGCATAAAGTAAAAACACAACTCGATGGCCTGGTGGAAAAACACATGGGAGCCGAGCTCGAAAAATACCTGGGCTTTTCTTTTAGCGAATTTAAGAAGCAGGGGAATAACGTAGGGTTGAATTTTCAGCCCATGCCCGATATACATTTAACATCCAACCTGTCGGAAGAGATCAGCGCCAATGGCAATATGCAGTATATCTATATATTTATGGCCATTGCCGTATTTATTATACTGATCGCGTGTATAAACTTCATGAATCTTTCTACAGCGCGCTCTGCCAATCGCGCCAAGGAAGTGGGCGTGCGTAAATCGATAGGTGCTATGACCACCCGGCTCATCGGGCAGTTCCTGGCGGAGTCGATGATCTATAGTTTTATCTCCACGATACTGGCGCTGCTCATTATTATACTGGTGCTGAATCCGTTCAACACACTGTCGGGTAAAACGCTTACGCTTTCGCTGTTTGCTAATCCTGTAATAGCGGGTGGTATAGTTGTATTTGCTATCATCGTAGGCTTTCTAGCCGGAAGCTACCCGGCCTTTTACCTCACCGCGTTTAAACCGGTAGAAGTATTGAAAGGAAAAATCCGCTCCGGTTTTAAAAATTCGAAGCTGAGAAATTCGCTCGTTGTGTTTCAGTTCATGATCTCCATTGCACTCATTCTCGGAAGTGCCGTAGTATATAAGCAGTTGAAGTTTATGCAGGAGAAGAACATGGGCTTCGATAAAGAAAATGTTATACGCTTGCTGCATACATGGTCGCTCGATAAGAATGGTAAAGCATTTAAGAATGAATTACTGCAACATCCGGAATTTAAGAACGCCAGTTACGCCAGTAATTTACCTCCCAATATCACCTGGAGCAATGCGTGGCGCAAAGTAGGAACAGAGCAGGATTTCTTGTTGAACAACTGCTATGTAGACGTAGATCATCTTGCAGCTATGGGATATACCATGAAAGATGGTCGCTTTTTCTCACGCGATTTCCCTACAGATTCTACTGCCGTTATTCTGAATGAATCAGCTTTTAAACTCATGGGCTTTGAGCGTCTGGAAAATCAGACGATGTATAATTATAACTCGGATATACCCAAACACATGACTGTGATTGGTGTAGTAAAGGATTTTAATTATGAAACACTGCGCAACCAGGTGAAGCCATTGGTATTGATACTCGGTGGTGAACCGAATGGCGAGATGGCTATACGACTGGCTCCCGGTGATAAGGAAGCCCAGATAAAATTACTGCAAGACATCTGGAAAAAATATTCTACTTCACCATTTCAGTATTCTTTCCTCGACCAGGACTTTGATGCATTGTTCCGGGCAGAGCAGCGCATGGGCCAAATTATACTCTTGTTTACACTGCTCACGATATTTATAGCCTGCCTCGGTTTATTCGGACTCTCCACGTATGTTGGCGAGCAACGTGCCAAAGAGATCAGCATCCGAAAAGTATTGGGAGCTTCGGTTATGCAAGTGATGGGTATACTCTTTAAAGATTTTACACTGCTCATTATAATAGCTTTTGCTATAGCCGCCCCGTTGGGATGGTACCTGATGCAGCAATGGCTTCAGGGCTTTGCATTCCACACGGGTATAGATACGGTTACCATTATACTTTCCGGAGCAGCGTCCCTGCTGATTGCTACTGTCACGATAAGTTTCCAGTCAATCCGCGCAGCTCGTGAAAATCCGGTGAAAGCACTGAAGAGCGAATAGATTTTAAGCTGAAAGTTAAAAGCGTAAAGCAGAAAGTAAATACAGGCGCCACTTGGCTTTTTGCTTTCTGCTTTACGCTTTGTGCTTGCATTCATCTGCTTTCATCAGCTCCCGATAGGTATCGGGATGCGGGAAACATTGCATTTAGTCTCAGAAAGTATATAGCTTTGTCGATGCACCCCGTTTTTTCGTCTGATAACTTTCAAACTATATGTGATCAGTTAGGCGTTAGTGATCCTGATCTGAAACTAATTCTGGATACCTATGGATATCCTCCCATGTGGACACGCAAGAATACTTTCGAAACATTGATCCACATCATCCTGGAACAACAGGTGTCATTAGCATCAGCATTGGCAGCGTTAAATAAACTGCGTGAAAGAATCGGCAAAGTAACACCAGAGAACCTGCTCGCGCTGACGGATGAAGAACTGAAAGCCTGTTACTTCAGCAGACAAAAAACAGTATACGCCCGCGCACTGGCAGAAGCTATCGTGAGCAAAAGATTTAGTCTGAAGGCACTGCAAAAGTTACCGGACACAGAAGTACGGCAAAGTATAGTTTCCTTAAAAGGCCTGGGTAACTGGAGTGCCGATATATACCTGATGTTTGTACTGAACCGCCTCGATATATTTCCCCTTGGCGACCTCGCAGCAATCAACGCACTGAAAGAAGTAAAAAAGTTACCGGCACATACATCGAAAGAAGATATACTACCAGTAACAACCTTGTGGCAACCGCATCGCACAGTTGCTACTATGATATTGTGGCATTATTATCTTTCTACGAGAGTGAAGAGTTATGGTAAGGTTGAGAAAGTTGCTGGGAGTTTATCATAAATTCAAAATCTTAACGTCAAATAGAATTAACTCCTTCCTCTTCTGCATTTTATTCTGTGTTGATCTGTGAAATCTGTGGGAACCTTTATTGGCGTGATTTAACCATCAGATAAACCAGCACACTAATCAGCAACACATTAAACTCCATACCATTTCGGCCACCGCCTACTACATACCAACCCTCCGGGTAGTGAACGAGAATGATACCCATTACCAGTATAACGATAGTGATGCCGCCTGCCAATAGTATATATCGATTCAAGAGCAGGAGCACTGCACACAGCACGTGCGATAATTTTATAGCCCACGCCAGTACCAACCCGAAAGGAGCAAAGCCGATCTGGTTCAGGTATAAATTACCAAAATCGTTTACACCACCATTAAACATACCTGGAATGCTGTGCATGATGAGTATAACAAAAAGCGTTACTCTCAGAATTATATCAGGATGCTGGCGGATATAGTTTCTCATAGAGTTGGTTTTAATGGGATGCTGAATATACATCTTTTCTTTCAACTACATTATATCAATACTATTTCCCGCTCAATCCGAACCTGCTCCAGGAAATATATATCGTGCGATACTACTACCAGTGTGCCGCTATAACTTTGTATGGCAGCGGTGAGTATCGCTATATTTTGCATGTCGAGGTTGTTGGTGGGCTCATCGAGTATAATCAGGTCGGGAGCGTGGTGGCTGATCATGAGGCAGCACAGCATCAGGCGCATCTTCTCACCACCGCTTAATGTACTGCACGGTTTGTTCCAATACTCTTTGGTAAAGAGAAAACGGTTGAGGCGTATCTTTACTTCGTGCTCCTGAAAATTATCGTAGTTGAATTGTTGTGCCTGCTCGTATATACTAAGCTGATGGTTGATCAATGAGTAATCCTGGTCAATATATACGGCTCTTATCGCCACACGTTCTACAGTGCCTGTGATTGGTTTTGCTTCTCCCAGCATTACCCGGATCAGTGTAGTTTTACCAGAGCCATTCGTTCCTTTTATAGCGATGCGTTCACCGCTGGCGATCTGAAAATTCAGCGGTTCCTTCCAGAGTAATGTATCGTTGTACATAAAATTTATATTCTGTACTTCGATCAGCTTTTTACCGCGATGCAATTGCGAGTTATCGAGGTCGAGTTTGATTTTGTCGAATGCAGGAAGTTCTTTACGCAGATCACCCAACTCCTGGGCTATAGCATCAATCTTTTCGGTGTGTGTGTCTTTCATGCGGGCCGTACTCTTCTCCGCGTTATTCTTAAACGTGTTCATCGATATAGTCGGTAATCCGGCTTTCTCTTGTTTTTTCTTGCCGCGTGCATCGAGCTTCTGTTTTCGTTCGAGCGATTCTCTTTCTACCTCTTTTGCTTTTCGCAATGCTTTTTCTTTGCTCTTCAGGTCTTGTTGCAAGGCATTTGCTTCAATAGCTTTTTGCTCCGTATAAAAATCATAATTACCGCCATATACCGTGATGCCGCGTTTGCTCAATGTATATACCGTGTTCAGTAAATTCAGCAACGTTCGGTCGTGACTTACCACCACCAGTGTATCGGTTGTCGTGCGGATATAGTGATAGAGTATATCGCGGGCCGGTATATCAAGGTGGTTGCTGGGTTCATCTAACAATACCACTGCGGGTTGGTGGATCATAATTCCTGCAAGAAACACTTTTGTTTTTTGACCACCGCTGAGTGTTTCCATTTTTCGGTGCAGGTTAAGTTCTTCCATCTTCCATTGGGCCAGTGCCTCGTGGCAGCGTTCTTCCAGAAGCCAGTCGTCATGAAGTATAGCAAGATTTGCCTCGGTAACATGACCGCTGGTAATTTCCTGCAGTGCCTTTAACGGCTCGTCTATGCGCAGCGCCTGTGCTACCGTAAGCGCGTTGAATTGCCCGAAGTGTTGCGGTATATAATACGGAGGCGCATCAGCACTTCGTGTTCCTTCTGCAGGCAATAGCTGGCCAGCCAGTATTTTGAGCAAAGTAGATTTACCACTGCCATTGTTTCCAATGAGTGCAATCTTGTCGTGAGCATTTATGGCGAGATTGATGTTATCGAACAGCAAATCTCCGTTCGCGTGTATATAGGATACACGATTAAGCGTAAGCATAATTTCTTTCGTTAAAAAATGAGAAATGAAAAGCCTCAGAATCGGGTTTTTGTTTTTAAGCTATGAAAGAAACGATTGACTACACGGAGTGCTTATTGGTGATGGTGCAAATATACGGAATTTGTGAAAATAAGATTCATACAGTTTCCTGTGAGAGGTACTTCATAATTTATTTTTGACTAATAACTGTACCTTCCACTGGTAAAAATATTTGCGTATACTTTATATAAACATTACTACACCCCTACCTCCCCGGCATTCACAACCATCAGCTTCTCTTTTGCAGGAGGCATTACACTCCATATCCAGTTAAACTGTTTTACGATAGTATGAGCATCGAGATCGAGGTGAGGCTTTGATTCGGTAGTGTGTGCATCGGCTATAACAGTTACTTTGTAATCTTTACTCAAAGCTGATTTAGCCGTTACGTCAATACAAAAGTCGGAGGAATAGCCGGCAAGATATATTTCGGTAACCTGCTTTTGGGAAAGTATACTTTGTAGTGAAGTGCCGTAGAAAGAATCGTTCGCAGTTTTATTCAGTCGTATATCATGAGGGGCGACTACCAGTTCAGGTATCAAATGCCAATCGTCTGTGTCGGGCAGTAAACAATTTTCGCTGGAGCCATCGTGCTGCACAAGTATAACCGGGTATTGCTTCGCCCGGAATTTCTCTGCCAGTGTATTGATCCGCGCTGTTACACCCGGCAGATCGTAACATCCCGAATACGGTGTAACACATCCTTTCTGCATATCGATAATGATCAGTGCTTTCATAATTCTTCGGTTGGTGAGTTTGTGCCGGTAGCAACGTTCAAAAGTAACAGTATCATTTTATCTGTACAGTAAAAATAGGCTTGCCCCATAACAAAATATTTTATAACATGTATTTTCAAAACCCTCTGTTATGAACTATCGACCTGTTATTGCTCTTGTTTTACTCATCATCAGTATACCACTGCGTGCGCAGAAAAGATTTGAGTGGATTATTCATCCTGCATTCGAGAAGGCCGATCCATTTGTAAATGGTGTAGCCTTTGTTACGCAGGGCGACAGTGTACATTTTATAGACATCACCGGCAAGCGCCTGCATTCGTATCTTAAAAAAGAAGCCTCCCAATTTTCAGAAGATATGTGCCTGATCGTGGTAAATGGTAAACATGGTTTCCTCGATCGCTCCGGCAACATGGTAGTAAAACCGCAGTACGACTACGCTACTAATTTTGCAGAAGGTATAGCCATTGTGCTTACAAAAGATAAAATGGGTGCTATCGATAAGAAAGGCAACATGGTTATACCCGCTATATATTTCGGATTGCTCGCGCCTGCGGAAGGATTGGTTCCTGCCAGTAAATATCCCGAGAAGAAATGGGGATTTATGGACACCAAAGGAAAAACAGTTATACCTTTTGTATACGACAATGTAAAAAATGCTCCCGGTGTTAACCCGTTCAAGAATGGCCTGGCCACGGTTACGTTGCAGGGAAAGATGGGCTATATCGATAAAACCGGCAAGATGGTAATCGCGAATAAATTTGATCAGGCCGATGATTTTGAAGGCGATCTCGCGAAAGCTTCGTACAAAGGTAAATGGGGATTTATAGACAAGACCGGCAAGTTTGTTATACCCGCTATATATGAGTCGTACCCGGCTGGTTTCTCGGAAGGGCTTGCGCATGTAAACACCGGGCCGTGGGATCATCCTCAATTTGGCTACTTCGATACTACCGGCAAAATGATTATACCGGCACGCTATACCTGGGCGGATTCTTTTCACGATGGTGTAGCGATGGTAAAGCAGGGCGACCAGACACTCTATATCAATAAAGCCGGTGAAGTAGTAAGTGCTCCCGCAGTAACTCCCAAACATGATGCAGCATTCCCTGCATTGGAAGAGGTAGGCGAACTATCAGACGGATTGCGTGCCGCCAGGAAGAACGGACTGTGGGGCTATATGAAACCGCGCATCAATTAAGCTATAGGTATAAATGCCGAAGTTGTTAGTGCAGGATAGTACTGTCATAAAAATGATGTATACTTCGGCAGAATAAAAACAGTTAGAATGAATAGCAGCATCCGGAAATTCAGTGCAGCAGTCGCTATAGTGTTGATCGCGTTACCCGGTTTTCTTTTTACCTCCAACGCGCAAAATATACCTCCCGCTAAAAGTAAATTTAGGGAGTGGGCGCAAACCCCACCCATGGGTTGGAACAGTTGGGATTGCTACGGACCAACCGTGATGGAACCGGAAGTAAAAGCCAATGCCGACTATATGGCGGAGCATCTGAAAAAATATGGCTGGCAATATATAGTGGTAGATATCCGGTGGTTTGTAGAGAACGATAAGGCCGGAGGTTACAACGAAAAAGATCCGCGGTATGTGATTGACGAATTTGGTCGCTATCAACCTGCCGTGAATCGTTTCCCTTCCGCTAAAGATGGAAAAGGTTTTAAAGCGCTGGCCGACTATATCCATAGCAAAGGTCTGAAGTTCGGCATTCACATTATGCGCGGCATTCCGAAAATTGCTGTTGACAGAAAGTTACCGATAAAAGGAGCGAAAGGAATTACAGCAGACCAGATATATACCACCGAACTGCAATGCACCTGGCTGCACGATAATTATACTGTGATGGCCGATAAGCCCGGAGCGCAGGAATACTATAATTCACTCTTCGAGCTATATGCTTCGTGGGGTGTTGATTTTGTAAAGGTAGATGACTTGTCGCGGCCGTATCATAAAGGAGAAGTGGAATTGATACGCAATGCTATTGATGCCTGCGGGCGTGCTATCGTGTTGAGTACATCGCCCGGAGAAACACCTATAGAGGCTGCCGAGCATGTGCGCACGCATGCCAACATGTGGCGCATGGTAGATGATGTGTGGGACACATGGCCCCATATAGCACACTTGATGGAAGTATCACAAAAATGGTATCCCTATATAGCGCCCGGCACATGGCCCGACTGCGATATGATTCCGCTGGGACGGATCTCTATTCGCGGAGAGCGTGGCAATGATCGCATGACGCGCCTGACGAAAGATGAACAATATTCGCTGATGACGCTGTTCACTATATTTCGCTCGCCTTTGTTTTTTGGAGGAGATTTACCCAGCAACGATGCCTTTACACTTTCGCTGCTCACCAACAAAGATGTATTGAAGATGCATCATGAAGGCACAGAAGTGCGCCAGTTATTTCAGGCGGATGGTAAGGTGGCGATCACATCTAAAGATGCGAAGACGGGAGATATATACCTGGCTTTGTTTAACATGAATAACGAGGGTGATGCCGTGGAGGTAAATGTAACCCTGCAGGAGCTGGGTATAAAAGGTAAATGTTCTGTTACCGATATGTGGAATCATGAAACGGTGGGAACGTTCACGGGTATATTTGGCAGAAAGCTTTTGCCGCATGTGAGCGGGTTGTTCAGGATTAAACAGCTTTAGTGTGAGAGTGAGTTTGAAAAATCTCCCACAGATTTCACAGAATTACACAGAAGAATACCTAATTGAAGGAGCTTCGAAATTCCAGGGGCGATTGGTTGGTTTTGCTTTTGAACAGTTTGCTGAATGATTGTGAGTGTTCAAAGCCCAGTTCGTAGGCAATCTCGCTTACCGATAAGGTTGTGGTAGAGAGTTTCTCTTTGGCTTTTTCAATCAGCTTGTCGTGGATGTGTTGTTGGGTGGTTTGGCCGGTAAGCACTTTCAGTAACGAGCTCAGGTAATCGGGGGATATATTCAGGGTGTCGGCTATAGATTGTACAGTGGGTAAACCTTTTGTTATTAACGCATCGCTGTTGAAGTAATCGGTAAGTATAGCTTCGAGGCGATCCAGCACCTGGTGGTTGGTGATCTTGCGCGTAATGAACTGGCGCTGATAGAAGCGATCGGCATAGGTGAGTAATAATTCAAGCTGCGCTATAATTACACTCTGACTGAATTTATCGATGTTGGAATGATACTCCTGCTCAATACTTTTAATAATGTTAGTAACGGTTGTCTCTTCTTTTTCTGAAAGAAACAGCGCTTCATTTACCGAGTAATTAAAATACTCGTATTGTTTTATGGTTTTAGCCAAAGGTGAATTCCATAAAAAATCGGGATGGACGAGTAATATCCACCCCGAATGTTTTGGAACTATATTGTTATTGATTTCAATACTAAACACCTGACCGGGTGCCATAAAAAACAGTACGCCTTCATCAAAATCATATTCCTGCTGGCCATATTTTATTTTGGCGTTGGAAGTTCTTTTCAGGGAGATCGAATAGAAATCCAGCGACCAGCTCATGATATTGTTTTCGGGCGAATGTCTCACAGAAGCATAATCAACTACACTGATTAACGGATGTGCTGGTTTAGGCAGTCCTCTGAATTTATGAAACTCATTTATAGTTTTAATCCGGTGCAGCTGTTTGTTTGCCATAGTACAATATACTATTTCTGATGATAAACTATTGCGAACTCTTTGGCGAAATCTTTCACCTTTACTTTACCTAAAACAGGTTTGTTGCGATAGTAATCTTCGTATAGTATACCGCCACGTCTGCTGGCATTCATTTCCGTAAAACCCTTGGCGGTTTGTGGATTCATTCCTGCGGAGATCGAACCCTGCAGCAGTTGTTCGTCAGAAATAGTAAGCCATTTTAAATCAGATTTACCAATGGCTTCGCCCAGAGTTTTTGCCACTTCGTTGGGCGATACTTCATCGCTTGCTATATATCGAATCTCTCTGCCGCTAAAAGGTTTTTCAATTTCTTCAGCAATAACAGCCGCAATATCCACGGGCGAAACCCAGGGCTCTTTATCATCGCCACCATAGTTTGAAACAATTGCGTTTTGCGTTTTTATAGTTTGTATAAAGGCAAACATATTATAATAAAAACCAACCGGGCGCATAAATTTAATAAAGACATCATTGGGCAATTGTCTCAATATATTTTCGGCATCGTAATGAAAAGCAAGTATACCATTGCCTGTATCTGTGTGAGCGCCAATGCTGCTAAGATGAACGACACGCTTTACGCCAGCCTGTTGAATAGCCAGCCGGTAGTTGTTGGCAATATTGGCGACAGCTTCTCTCACGTTCAGGTTGTGATCAAAGAAACTTTCAACACCCAGCGCTTCCATAGCATATACTATATCTGCACCCCGGAAAGCAGCCGTTAGAAAATCTGCATCTTCCATCGAGCCGATGGCAGCTTTCGCTCCCAGTGCTTCTATAGCCTGTTGCTTACCGGCTTTGCTGCTGATAACGGTAACAGCATGACCTTTCTGTATAAGTTCTTCGGTGAGTGGCTTGCTAATGTGCCCTAACGAACCTGTTACTATAATTTTCATTGTTGTGTTTTTTTTAGTGCTACAAAGTTCAGCCATCGCCCGACACCGGCTGTAGCCTAATCTGGGATTGTTGTAGCCGAAAGCAGGGAAGGAGAGGGCAGAGCTTGAAAGGGCCTGGACGCAGAATGTTTTAATAGCTGTTTCGATTGTTTATCTGGCTTGCTTTAGCAATTTTTGAAGATATATATAGCGATAGCGCAGAACGATTTGCAGCAATGAAAATACATGTGTTGAGTGATTTGCACCAGGAATTTGGTTTTACAGAGATGAGCTTTGATGGTGCCGATGTTGTTATACTGGCCGGTGATGTAAACCTCGGAACGAAAGGTATAGAATGGATACTATCAAACATTACAGATGTACCCGTAATTTATGTTTTAGGAAATCATGAGTACTACAAAGGCAGCTATCCGAAAACTTTAAACAAGATCAGGGAGCTGGCGAATGATACGAATGTGCACGTGCTGGAGAATAAGGCAGTGACTATTGGCGACATTACCTTTCATGGTGCTACACTCTGGACAAACTTTGAATTGCTGGGCGATGCCCGCGTAAACGGAAGTATATGCCAGGAGAAGATGAACGACTATAAAATGATTCGCAGAGATCCTGCTTACTCCAAGCTTCGCTCAGTGGATACCTACGTTATGCACCAGACTTCCATGAAGTGGCTGGAATCCAGTCTGGAATCTTCGGCTACCAAAAAGAATATTGTGGTAACGCACCATGCACCGAGTATACAATCTGTGCCGGAGCAACATCGCAATGATATAGTATCATCCGCGTATGCCTCCAACTTGGAAGCTACCATTTTAAAATATAGCCCCGACTATTGGATACACGGACACATACACGTGCCGGCCAGATATACCGTAGGCAACACCACCGTGCTCTGCAACCCGCACGGGTATATAGATGAGCCGTATAACGGGTTTGATAAGAAGTTGGTGATTGAGGTTTGAGGTATATTTTATGACAATGTAAAAAATGTTATTTTTGGTTAGGGCCGTTCCATGAAACTATACATCGCTATATTTCTTTCTCTTTTTACTTTGAGGGGTTGGGCGCAGCCTGACAGGGAGCTTGCTAAATTGTCGCGTGATGAGAAATTAATTCTGCGGAGTATAAAGGGCTACCACCTTGCGGCTATTGATTCTACAGGGATATATGCGGAGTTTTTTCCGAAGGACGATTCAATATGGTGGCTGGGAAAACAGATGTCGGTAGAAAGGCTGCTGGCACTGGTCAATCACGAAAAGCCAACCATTCGGCTAAGTGCATTTCAAACATTGGTTGGTTTAGAGCTGTGTGATGTATACCCTATTGTAAAAGAGCATCTGCAGGATACCGCACGGG